>SKHL01000183.1 GCA_007116995.1 Limnochordia bacterium | reverse complement strand
ATCTGGCATTTTTCGCAGACCGCCTGTAAAATCCCATTTAACCATTTCCCTTTGGAATCCTTCCACGGGATAATCCCTCCTTCTTCAATAGAACAGTGGGGATTAATAACCAAATCGGGATCAATCTCCAACCGACTCCCTAAGCCATCACAGGTAGGGCAGGCCCCATAGGGACTATTAAAAGAAAACATCCGAGGGGTTAACTCCTCCATGGAGACACCGCACTCAATACAGGCAAACTTCTCGCTAAAAAATAATTCCTCCCCATCAATCACGTCCACAATCACGACTCCATCTCCCTGCTTAAGCGCAGTTTGAATGGAATCAGCTAACCGCGAATGAATATCTTGGCGTACCACTATTCGATCAACCACAACTTCAATGGTGTGCTTTTTGTTTTTTTCTAATCTAAAGTCCTCGGTAACTTCTCCTAACTCTCCATTTACACGAACGCGCACAAACCCTTCTCTGCGAATTTCTTCGAATACCTTTTTATGCTCTCCCTTACGACCTTGCACCACAGGTGCTAAGATCTGTAGCCGGGTCCGTTCTTCCAAGGCTAGTATTTGATCGACTATTTGTTGTACTGTTTGTTGGCTAATAGGTTTTCCGCACTTAGGACAGTGTGGCTTACCCACACGGGCATATAGTAGACGAAGGTAGTCGTAAATCTCTGTCACTGTACCCACGGTAGAGCGGGGATTGCGACTAGTCGTCTTTTGATCAATGGAAATGGCTGGAGACAATCCTTCGATGGAATCGATATCTGGCTTATCCATTTGACCAAGAAACTGCCTAGCATAAGCCGACAAAGATTCCACATACCGTCTTTGTCCTTCGGCATAAATGGTGTCAAAGGCCAACGATGATTTTCCTGATCCCGATAAACCGGTTAAAACCACAAACTGATCCCGGGGGATCTCTACATCAATATTTCTTAGGTTGTGCTGGCGCACACCCTTTATGATAATTTTATCCTTACTCAACCGGTTAACCCCATTTCTTGCCGTAATTGATTAATTTCATCACGTAACTCTGCAGCTCTTTCAAATTTCAAATCCCCTGCTGCAGCATACATTTCTTCCTCTAGTTCCTTAATATAGCGAGCGAGTTCCTTCACAGAGCGATTCGTTTTTTCTTTTTCTACCGAATACTCACCCACTTCTTCCTCCACTCGACTGCTCTGCACAATATCTTTAATCGCCTTTTTCACCGAAGCTGGAGTGATTCCATGATCCTGATTATGGGCGAATTGAACATCACGACGACGATTGGTCTCAGCAATGGCTCGCTCCATGGAGTTCGTAACTTTATCTGCATACATAATTACCTTACCCTCCAGATTACGGGCCGCACGACCAATAGTCTGTATTAACGAAGTGTCTGATCGCAGAAACCCTTCCTTATCTGCATCTAAAATCGCCACTAAGGACACCTCAGGTAAGTCTAGTCCTTCTCGCAACAGGTTAATACCTACTAAAACATCAAACACACCCGAGCGCAAGTCTCGTAGTATCTCGATTCGCTCTAGGGTATCAATATCTGAGTGTAGATACCGTACTTTGATCCCCACTTCAGCCAGATAATCCGTTAAGTCTTCGGCCATCTTCTTGGTTAATGTGGTAACCAAAATCCGCTCATTGCGATCAACGATTTGATTAATCTCATCTAACAGATCGTCAATCTGCCCTTTTACAGGACGCACATCTACTTCGGGATCCATCAATCCAGTAGGACGCAGAATCTGCTCTACTCTAACCTGTTCGTGTTCGGCCTCATAGGGTCCTGGGGTAGCAGATACAAAGATAACCTGATTAATGTGACTTTCAAATTCGTTAAATCGTAACGGTCGATTATCTAAGGCTGAAGGAAGGCGAAACCCATAATTAACTAAATTCTCCTTGCGAGACCTGTCTCCAAAGTACATTCCGCGGACTTGGGGTAGGGTGACATGGGACTCGTCAACGATCAATAAATAATCCTTGGGAAAATAATCTAGCAGCGTGGCCGGCATTTCTCCGGGAGCGCGCCCCGTTAAATGTCGGGAGTAGTTCTCCACTCCTTGGCAAAACCCCACCTGTTGGAGCATTTCCAAATCATAGTGGGTGCGTTGTTGTAACCGTTGGGCTTCTAGCAACTTATTCTCGGTTTGTAACACAGCTAATCGTTGCTCTAATTCCGCTTCAATCGATACAACCGCGCGCTTCACCTTCTCCTCAGAGGTAACAAAGTGAGAGGCCGGGAAGATGCTGACATCCTCATGCTCATTGAGGATCTCTCCAGTGAGTCCGTCCACTTCCAAAATCCGCTCCACCTCATCACCAAAGAGCTCTACTCGAATCACGTTTTCATTATACACAGGAATAATTTCAATCACATCTCCCCGTACCCGAAAGGTGCCTCGCGTAAAACCAACATCGTTGCGTTCGTATTGAATTCCTACTAAACGACGGAGGATATGATCCCGATCGCGAAACTCTCCATTTTTGAGAGAAAGGGTCATACTCATGTAGTCTTCTGGTGACCCTAAACCATATATACAAGACACACTCGCCACGATCACTACATCTCGTCGTTCGAATAGAGCACTTGTAGCCGCATGGCGTAATCGATCAATTTCATCATTAATTGATGAATCTTTTTCAATATAGGTGTCACTTTGGGGTACATAGGCCTCAGGTTGGTAATAATCGTAGTAACTAACAAAATAGTGGACCGCATTGCCAGGAAAGAACTCACGAAATTCATTGCACAATTGGGCTGCTAATGTTTTGTTATGGGCTATCACCAAAGTGGGTTTTTGCACTTGCTCAATTACCTTAGCCATTGTAAAGGTCTTGCCTGAGCCAGTTACTCCTAACAAAGTCTGTGCCCGGAGACCTTGGACTAACCCATTACTTAGTTTCGCAATCGCCTCCGGTTGATCCCCCGCCGGTTCATAGGGAGCTACCACTGAAAGTCGCTTTGTTGACATGGTAAATCACTCACTTTCCGGAAAGCCTAATCAATACATTAGATCAAAAAAATCTCTAGATACATACATATGTTCTCCATAAAAATACAATATCCTTTTGGAGGGAAAAAAATGACTAACCTTTTAATGATGGTAGAAATTCCCAAGGGAAGTCGGAATAAATATGAGTACAATAAGGAAGATAACCATTTCTATCTAGATCGTATGCTGTTCTCAGCCGTTCATTACCCAGCAGATTACGGTTTCATTCCTAACACCTTAGCAGAAGATGGTGATCCCCTAGACGCTTTGGTCCTAGTCGGCGAAGCAACCTTTCCTGGTTGCTTTATTCACGTCAATCCTGTCGGTGTATTCGATATGTGGGATGAAAAGGGACCGGACAAAAAACTACTGTGTGTACCGATTAATGATCCCCAGTGGAATTGGGTTCAGTCCTTATCCGATGTGCCAAGTCATCTCTTACAAGAGGTTACCCATTTTTTTGAAATTTACAAGAATCTGGAGAAAAAGAAGACGCGAGTTGGTGACTGGCATGATCGAGATTGCGCCATTGCTATTATTAAAGATGCCGTCCAACGACATAAGCAAACCTTTTAATCCTAATCGTGAACCAGCAACAGCAATCGAGGAGAGGCTAATATGGCCCCTCCTCTCGAACGTGTTCGTACGCTGTTATAGCCATGTCTGGGAAAATGAGTAGTTGCGAAACAGGTACTATAGATATTCCTGTTTCCACTATTTCCGATATCATCCCCCATAAGGCCCTTACAGTCTGGGGTCGGACATGACCAATCACGATAGCTTGTCCTCTCCGTTTCGCTAGTTCCATTCCCTGGCGAAGCTGTATCTTAATTGCTTCTTCCTCGTTTACATTATCTATAAATAAATCGTTTATCGCATGGGGAATCCCCACTTCATTGGCTACTTCACTGGTTACAGTTAGTGAGGATGTTAGGCTATCTAAAAAGTATAAGTCCCCTTCTTTTAACGTCTCTAAGACTGATTTCATAGTAGCGCGATCCGCTGTGGCTTTGGAACCCATATGATTATTAATCCCCTAAACCATCGGTAAGTGAGCTAGATTAGCCTGTAGCTGTTCTCGAATTTCCTCGGGACTCATCGTTGTGGAAATACCACCTTTACCCATTTCTAGATAGGAGTTAAGGGGTTCCATCGGTTGGTGCAGAATTACCTCATGCCCAAAACGACTGGCTCGATCAGCTAAATCTAGAGATATGGGTAGATAAGGTAAAACTGCAACGGTTAACGGAAAGGGATACAGTAACAAGGGATCTACGGCCGATGAACGATAACCCCAATCATCAATGACAATGGCCATTTTAGGTTGGTCACCACTATCATCCTCACCCGTAAAGCCAATGCTACTCAGGCTATCTGCACCTTCCCTCCTGCGATATTCCTGACTCCAGGTAGTAGGAGACACATGCTCAATGTGAATTTGATGAGTAATGATTTCTGCCTCTTGCCCAGGCACAACTTGTCCCACCAAAAAAGTAACCTCTAACCCACCTGCGTCACCTTTTAGCGTAGTTACATACCCACCATCAGCTAAATACTGTTGAAAATCTAAAGTTACTTGATCAAAGTCACAATCTAATTGGGTGGGTATTAGTACTATATCATGAATAGCATAATCCCATTGGATGCTAGTCCCATCCATTTCCTGTTCATCTTCAGTTTGCTCAATCGAGTGGAATAGTTCGAGATATCCTGCTGTTTCCCAGTAGTTCCGGATATGACTTTCCCATCCCTCACCTGGTTTTTCAAGGAGCGCAGTCAGTTGATCTTTATCAATCAGGGAAGATACCGACGGATTTTTTGATTCCTGTACTACCATACCAAATGCAACAAAACCAAGAAAAGCAAGAAATAACAATAGAATTGTGACTCCACCCCAAGGCTGGGGTATGCCATACTTGATATTTATCGGTCTCACCTCCTTAGTTTCTTCCACCATCGGCCTAGGATAGATGCAGCAACCCCGCGTTTCATCTCCATATAGACTCCCTGTTGTTGATCAGGCACAGGAATAATCCCTATTGGTGGGATTTTTCCTTTAAAAGCTACTTCGCGTTGCTCTTCATTGGCTAACGTGTTCTCCACTGTAAGCACCGGATCGATCAACCAAGGTGTCATCTCCTCAAGTAATTGAGCTGGGCCCGCAACGATAATTCCATTCACATGAGTAATAACATCGCCAGAACGCAACCCCATGGTCTCAGCTGGCGATTTTGGATAGACATCTAATACCATCACTCCTTGAGACTGGGTAAAAACAGGTGCCTGCTCCTGTTCTCGGCGTAAACCCCGATGAATTACCAGTTCGTGTCCGAGTGGAGAAAATAGAGCCGCTACTATCGCTAAGGCTGAAATCCGATCGGCGATCAATGCTAAGCCCAATAAGACCGCGCTAAACACGCACAAATCCTTGGCGGATCGGGTTACTTTTACCTTTGGAAGGCTGGTAATAGCGATATCACTATAACCTAGCGCTGCAATAACAGGAAACATAATATAGACGATGGAGTGTCCCTCTGGAACAACTGTAGTCGGACGCAGCAGAGGCCACCAATCGGGCATGTTAATCGCCTCGAAATCAATTCCACTATTTAACATTATCACTCCAATTAAGGCCACAAAGGGTAACGGCCAGAATTGTTGCATACTAAAGCCACCCACTACCTTGCCACTACTATGCTTGACATATATAGGTGATGCGTTCTGGTATCCGTTGACCCGAATAAGGACAGCTTCTACCAAATGAAGTACGGCTACTAGTGCCATAATAGCGGATACATCTACCTTTGGTACACCAAACAATAAATATGAAACACTAATGAGTCCCCCTGCATAAGAAAAACAAAGAAAGCGCGGATGAAAAAGCATCAATACAATGGCTGTCAACCATAGATAAGCAATGCCTGTGTCTGTTAAGGAAATCCCGACTAGAATAAAAACAACACTAGCTAATACCCCACCGAATAAACCATATCCCAAACTGCGCAGTGTATCTTGTATGGGTGTACCACGGACTAATCCAAACATCCGTTTTTCCACGGCATGGACACGCTTATATTGACCATGAACGAGCATAAACACAAGGGAAAATATGAGTAAATACCGAAGATCCGTCAACAATAGGGGTAACGTACGAAAAATCAATAACCATAGTTCCCAGAAACTAGCCACCATGCCACCTCTTTCTAATATGCTGAAAAATGATCACCCCAGAACCTCCGGGGTGATCCTTATACCTATCTTACTGGCTTCTACCATTACTGCAGTTTGCTCCATATTTCCTCCAAGGCCTTAGCTAACTGAATGTCTTCCATTTCATCATCGTTCAAATAGATAGCCACTTCTTCTTCCTCAGTAAGCTCTACAACAAAATCAGGAGTAATACCTGTTTTATCTATATTATACCCTCCGGCTGTCAAATATGCCTGCTCTGTGATAGTGAGAGTACTCCCATCACGCAAGGTAAAGACCGTCTGCACCACCCCTTTACCAAAGGTAGTCGTTCCAACTAAGGTAGCTAATTGATTATCCCGTAGCGCTCCAGCCACGATCTCGGAAGAGCTAGCACTACCCCCATTAATCAGAACAACAATCGGCATCTGCGGACGAGTTCCTGCTAGTGATGCATCATATCCAGTCCGATTCCCTTCTCGATCTTCGAGATAGACGATCGGACCTGATGCCTGAAACTCATTAACTACATGCAGGGCGGCTGGGAATGAACCACCAGGATTAAACCGTAAATCCATGATCAGCGCTTGCATTCCCTCTTGCGCTAAAGTATCTAAGGCTTCTAATAATTCTTGATGGGTACGATGGGAGAAGTTGGTAAGCTGTAAATAGCCCACTTGATCATCGAGCATTTTGGTCTCTGATACAGATTCCACATTGATGATGTCCCGGATAATCGGGACTATTATATACTCATCACCCCGTTGAATGGTAATGGTCACAGGAGTACCCGGTTCTCCCCGCATTAGACCTACGGCTTCATCAATACTCATATAGGTAGTATTTTTCCCATCGATTTCCACAATTTTATCTTGACTACGTAAGCCCCCGCGTTCACCGGGTGTCCCGCGGATAGGAGAAACGATGGTCAAGCGATCCTCCTGCATTCCCACAACAATACCAATACCGCCAAAGAACCCTTCAATATTGCTAATGAATCGCTCAGAGGCTTCCTGACTCATATAGCGAGTATACGGATCTCCAGTAGCTTCCGAAATCATCCCATTAATGGTCCCTTTGGAGACATAAGAGCGCAGTAAGTCAAAGGTGCTAATGGAATCATAATGTCTGGTTGTCACTAGTGCAATTACTTCCATCACGTGGCTGATATTTGCAAAACGAGTTTCCTGATCCCCTGTCTCCACATTAGAGGAAACTGTCCCAAATAATATAGCTACAGATAATAGCAGTACAACAAGACTGACTATATAGGTTCTACGGTTACGGTTCATTCAATCACATCCTTCTCTGCTCCTCTATAAATAGATGTTACCTGTATACCATGCCATGTGCGCCAAACTTCAGATCTTCATCTATTTGATGGTGTCGTCCATGGATGTTTGGCGACATGGCGATCTCCTCTATAAATAGATGTTACCTGTATACCATGCCATTCTATGAATAAATACTGAACTATATGCTAATTCTCCTCCATATACCTTAACCGTTATAGGGATAGATTCCTGCTAGAAACAGGAAAACTATTTACAGCCAGGTCAAGGGATTGACATGGTCATTGTTTTCTCGCACTTCGAAATGCAAATGAGGGCCTGTACTAAACCCTGTATTACCTACTAGTGCGATCACCTCCCCAGCCCGCACTCGCTGTCCTGCTGGGACCAGCAATTTTGAGGCATGGGCATACACCGTAGATAGTCCATTACTGTGATCAATGATTACTGTTAGTCCATATCCACCTAAAGACTCACTCGTAGATACAACTCCATCAACCACTGCTAGTATCTCTGTGCCAGGGGGAGCTGCTATATCTATTCCTGTATGAAAGCGCTGATCTTCAAAGATGGGATGCATCCGCCAGCCATAATCCGATGTAACCTGACCATCAATGGCTAACGGCCACGGCAACCTATCCTCACCTCGTGTCGGAAAGTTAAGAGCACCAACACCGATTAATTGCTGTTCATTTTCTCTCACCTTCTGTCTCACATCTAATAATCTTCGTTGCAACTGGTACGCTTTCTGTCGGGCATCATTTAATTCTTTCTGAACAATCCAAATTTCATTCTCCACTTGACTAACTTCACTCTGTATTTCCCCAAGCTCATCCTCTATTCTTGCCCGATCCTTGGTTAATTCGGTCTCTTTCTCGTATAGTTGAGCTTCTTCATTAGACAGCTCCAGGTAGTCTTCTCTGGCTTGAGCATACACTCTCCCGGTACTAAAGATCAAGTACTCAGAGAAAGCCCATTCCGTCAGTAATGACCGTAGGGAGAACCGTTCAATTAGACCTAACCAGAATCTCTTCCGTTCTTGCTGCATTCCAGCCATAGAGGCAATTAGCGCGTCCTTCAGCTCATAATATCGATAATCATAATCGCTATGCTCACCACGCACAGCTACCAAGTCTGCTTTCGTCTGTTGCAGCTCTACAGTCACCTGATTTAGTCTCTGGCGAAGATCATTGGCTAGCTGTCTGTATTCCCCTACTATCTCTCGATTCCGAATAATACTACCTGCTAGTTTTTGTTCACGTTTTGTCAAAGATGATACCTGTTGTTCCTTGTTAGTTAAGTCGGCCTGAACCGTATTTAACTGCTCGCGTAACTCAGTGATGGGACCCGCACTGACCGGTAAGCTACTTAAAATCAGTATCACTAATACTAGGCTTACGCGTCGCATTGCAGATCACCTGCCCTTAATAAGGCCACCACCTTCAGGCTCCCAATAGATCCAATACCAATCGTAAACAGGAGTAGCACCCCGACTACCTGTTCTATAAGGCTATTTATCTGCCGTAGGTTAGCCATAGCCTCAGCTGGGTAAGAAATATAGTCGATCCCACCGAGCCCCTGCATATTACCATAGACCTTTTCAGCTTCTTGGGGATGGACGGTGACTTCTACCATATCCGGCAATGGATTTGGTCCATTCCATTGATACCCTAGTGTCTCTTGAAATTGCTCTAAGACTAGGTGTCCACTTATTAGATTCATATTCCGCACTCCATCTACAGTCCCTAGTACCTGCAAAATATGACTTGAATCCGATGAATCACTTAGAAATACCCGAATACCACTATCATTAATGATTTGCTGACTAAACCCTTGCAAGGTCAAAGCCGAGAATCCTAACAAAATACAAGCAATCAATGTAAGAGAAAATACTTGTACACACCGTTTATTATTCATGGGTGAATCCCCTTTCATGACTTATATAAGTTATTAACTAGGACATTCCCATTATAGACCAATATGCAGTGACAGACAAGAGATAATCGATGGCAATAATACCCTTTTATACGCGGGTAAAACCTTCTCCTAGGACCTCATGTACATCCGTTATCACCAAAAACGCTCGATTATCCACTTGATGCACAATATCCTTTAATTGAGATATTTCCTGTCGGGAGACAATTACAAACAAAACTTCTCGATGCGAACCGGTAAACATACCTTTTCCCTCCAGTGCTGTGGCACCTCGATCTAGCTTATGTAATATCTCCTTACCGATAGAGATCGGATCACTTGATATTATAAAAGCCGCCTTGGCATAGCTTTGCCCTTCCTGGACTAGGTCGATGGATTTTGTGGTGATAAAAACTGCTAGCAGAGCATATAGCGCTAACTCCGGACCGAATACGAACCCAGCCAAGGCGATTACAAATCCATCAACAATAAGCAAGGCCTGCCCCACACTAGTCGGAAAATAGCGCGCTAATAGTTGTGCAGCCATGTCAGTACCACCTGTAGACCCTCCGTAACGAAAGGCGATCCCTAGGCCTACTCCAACAATCACGCCTCCATATATAGAGGCTAATAAGGGGTCACTGGTAATTGGCACAGCCCACCGACTAAATAAGTCTACTAAGATAGAGATAGTAATAGCGCCAAATAGAGTCTTGACGCCAAACAGAGTCCCTATTATTTTCAGACTCGCTAAAAATAAGGGGATATTTAGAACGAGCATGGTTAAACCCACAGGTAGTTCTAGTAAATGAAAGGTCACAATCGCTAATCCACTGACTCCACCAGCAGCAATGCGACCAGGGATTAAAAACCAAGACAGTCCAAAGGCTGTAATGGCCACACCCAATAAAATACCGATATAATCTGGTAAAATCTTGATGAGTTTACTGATGATCCGCTTCATATCTTGTTCACCTTTTTACTAGCATTTTCTCGAGAATCACCCATAATGCAAATTGGGGTAGAGCACCCATTCGCCCAGCTCGCCATGGCTGCTTAATTAAGCGATAGAGCCACTCCAAGCCACAACGTTGCATCCACACTGGTGCCCTATGGTCGACTCCAGCGAGCACATTAATCGTTCCTCCTACTCCAATTGTTACAGGAACACCTAAGCGAGCTACGTGAGCAGCAGCCCATTTTTCTTGTTTTGGAATACCAAGTGCTATCAATAGTATATCTGGATGTCCTGCTTTAATGGAGTCGAACACTTGATCTTCTTGGTCTTTTGTAAAGAAGCCGTGGTGGCTCCCGACAACCTGTAAGCGGGGATATCGCGAGACTAACTCATTAGCAGCCACCTCAGCCACCCCGGATTCTGCTCCGAGTATATACACTCGCCAACCCTCTTCACTCGCCTGTGCCATTAGATTATCAGTTAATTCAATGCCCGGGACACGCTGGGCTAAGGGATTGCCAAGTAGCCGGCTCGCCCATACGACGCCGATCCCGTCAGCCACCACTAGATCAGCCCGTTCGATAACCTGGTATAACAGGGGATCGTGATTGGCCAACATTACCATTTCGGAGTTCGCCGTCACCACTAAATGGGGACCCCCTTGGTGGATCATGGACTTTATCTTGTCAATAGCTTGCGCCATTGTTACTTTATCAATCCCTACGCCTAATATTTTCGTTTGCATAAGACTCCTCCAAAACTGGACGGTATAGAACCTCCTTGATTAACTGCCCATTTATGTGTGCCTGCTGCTGCAAACACTCAACTTTCTGCTGTAGCTTCCTGCTCGCGTCAACTATATTGATCTTAGCCAATTGGATAGCAGACCCTAAACACTGATATGCACAGGGATCGAACACAGGAGTGCCTAGTTGTCTGGCTAAAGCAGGTATCTTCGGATCATAGTCTAGCCCAATCGGATAGCTCCCGTTTATAGCGGCAAAAATAATTCCATGTAATCGCATGGAGACTGTTAGTTCATATCTTCCCATTAGTGACATGGCCTCATGGTAGGTTTGTGGCGTTCTTACGACCAAGTGAGGAATATGGGTACGCAGTCGCTCACCCATTCCTTGATCACCAGGACCGAGAGCCACAAACTGAATGGATCCAAGCCCCAAAGCCATCCAGCTCTTAATCTCCTGAACCCATCCAGAGATATGATCTGTCCATTGCGGATAGGGTCGTAGGTTTATTGTTAATCCGGCAGTCTTGCTTTGCTTGTTTGTGACGAAGCGAAAGACAGGATCTGCACTTAGCTGGATTCCTGTCGTAGGAACACCCCACTGCTTCATCAGGGCCAAGCTGTTCTGATCACGTAACGATACGGCAGCCGCTTTTGATACCACTCGTTGAATCCAGCGTTGGGCCATACGGCGTCGCACAGGTCCAATTCCTTGGGCATAGATCACGACAGGCACTTTATTTGCTAGCGCAAATTCTATCATCCCTAAATAATACGGGATAGATCGCAAACTGGTGCTATCTTGTAATAAAGATCCTCCCCCACTGATCAATAACTGGCTATGCTTCATGGAGTGAACCAGAGACGAGACCCGATAGCGAGGTATGGCCTTTACCCCATGCCACTCTTCCGTTCGCTTTGGCTGACCAGAAAGCACACGGATCTGTTTCTGATCGACTCCTAAGTTGCTAAGATCCGCAAGCAACGCAGCAAGAATGGCTTCATCGCCCCAATTGCCGTATCCGTAGTACCCAGATATTAGAATCATCGTTCCGCCATCCTCTCCACCAGCTATATACCTTATATAGTAGCCAACCAAGCAGATACCCAAATACCATGCTATACACACTACGTAGTAAACTATAGATTACTGGGGTATGGATATGGGTAAAAGTATTTACAGTAGACAGAGGACCGATTACTGCAATAGCGAGCAGTAGTGGGTGCTGTATCTTTGCTCGCAAAAGAAAATAAAGAATTGGATATCCCAAGAGAAACTCTTTCGTGCGCGGACGCACGATCAATAGTCGCTCAAGGCCTTCTCGTAGGGCAATCTCTCCTTGACTAACAGGGAAACCAAAACTCCCAGTTCGTTGCAGATAGATATAACCAACACCCGCTAACACAGTACCAGCTAGTAAATACTTGATTGGTAATCGATATCCCCACCACTTCCCTATTTGGGATGTTAGCTGTTTTGTCCGGGTAAAGGGAAGCGTCGGAGCCAATAATCCATAGAGAAACAGGATCATCACTGGGACAATGTGCATCAGTTTTACACCGCGAAACTCTAACAGCTTAATCATATACTCAGTTTGACTTAGCAAGCCTACCATTAATAAACTAATGGCTAAGGTGACTCCGCTAACGAAACTATATTGGCTTAACGATCTCCCATGAATGTCTTTCCCTACGAGCACAGCCAATCCTGGTAGGAGACAGGCCCCTAATAAAGCCATTCCCTGTTGGATACGGGCCGGGTACATTTGGGCGATGGCTATTGTCACTACCCACACAACCAGCAAAGTCCCGTATACAATCCTTTTGGGACATTCCATAAAATATAGTAATAGTAACCAAACCCCAGCCCAGACACCAAGATAAAGGATGGCTAAAACTCCCTTCGATGCCGTCCAACGGGGATAGGGCATAGCTTGACCTAGGGTAAATCCACTAGTCACCAGCTCGGTCTCTAAAGATGAAAGCATCTCTAGGGTGCGAGCTAGGGGCTGAGGCCCGGTGACAAAGGGTCGTAGGTATAGAACACGAATGTTTCTTTCCCGCACGGCCCGGAGATAACGACTGACAATTCGGTTCGTGGGTAGAAGCTCCATTTCTCCGGCACTAATAGCATGGACACGCACACTATTCTCTACTGAGGCGATTTGTGCCAGTCCCAACTGGGAGCTAAACTCCACCAGTCCGATCCGAGCGGATAATCCTTGAACCACTGTATCTGTCGTCTGTATGTTCTCTGGATAGCCAATCATCTGATTGCCTGCGAAAATAAGTAGATTCGGATGAAGATCCCCCAACACAACCTGGAGATCCTGGTGGATCGCTTTGCGGTTATTCACCCGTGGTACAATAGAAAATCCCATGGATTCAATTATCGCAATTTCATCAATGGCGAACCCCACTGGCTCCGTTAGATGTTGTCCCCGAACATGTACCTCATTCCATAATTTGGTGGCAGATGGATCTAAGAATGAATTATTCGCCACCAATTGATCTGCGAACGTCCACTCCGACAAAGCAATTTGGGTTACGCCAACTGGCTGTAGCTGAGATAGGATGTATGTCATTGGCAAATCACTCTGGTAGGATAACTCCTTAAGACCGGAATAGTCCATGACCAACTCTACCCGAGTATTCTCCTGTTCTATCCTAATCCGGTGAGTGGTAAGCCCTGCAGCCACTATAATAGCAACTACCACAATGATCCACAAGCCTTGCTGTTTCATATCCTCCACTCCATTTCCCATATCACAAGTTAGTCTCAAGCACGACCTCGGAGGATAACCTGATTCTCTAACAGTTCCACAGATTCGACCTCAATTGGTATCAGTAGATCAACAAAATCAATTACCATTTCATACTGTTCACTTATAAGTTCCAGCAATAGACGGGGAATCCTTGTTTCTTGTACTGCTAATTCTTGGGGCACAAACAATACCTGTGTACCTTGACGAATACGAAATAGTCCAAAGAGTTGTAAATCCCAGCGTCTGTTGAGAAAGAAAATCTCACCAGCCAATAGTGCTCCCTCGGGCTGAACATCTATTAAAAAGTTTTTCTGGGGATCTACATGATTCCAGAAGTATTCATTTAGACCCGCTTCGGTTACTGTTAAAACAACCTGCAAATCATCGGATCCTTCATAGACAACCTGGCCGTTACGCACTAAATCTCTTATGTCTATACTCAGACCAGAACTAACCAAGCTGAATGTATCAATCGGTAACTGTTGATACCGAAATCCCTCCCCTTGAATTTTTACGGCGTCAAAATATCCTCCTAACAGCTCCCATCCAAACCGGGTCTCAATTTCCACCTCTAAGGAGTCCGGTTGGAATTGATCTTGAATCACCTGTTCTAGTTGGCCAACTAAATAGTTCGGCAGAAAGAGACGAGGGATCGATAACATAAAGAAAAGCATGATCAGTACCAAATAACCATACCATGGTACGAACAGTTTCATCCCAACCCCTCCTACCTCTTGTATAATATGTTTGTAGCCACCTTGTAGCTAATAATTGTACCTTGGTAATTGAATCTCTGCTTCAATCGGTTTGATGTCAGTAGTAGATACACGTCCTTAATCCCAAACAGGTCACCGCTGGACTCAATCCGTAGTAAAAACCCCCTCTATAAGCGTACAGAGAGGGCTATGGCTAGACCTTCATTTTTAAATAGGACTCAATAAAGAGATCAATACTCCCATCCATGACAGCTACTACATTTCCCATTTCCGCTTCAGTCCGGTGGTCTTTTACCATGGTATAGGGACAAAAGACGTAGGAGCGAATTTGACTTCCCCAGGCGATTTCGCTTTGCTCACCCTGAATTTGTTTCAATTTGGCTTGTTGGTCTACGATCTGTCGTTCTAGCAACCGGGAGCGTAGAATCTTCATGGCTGAATCCTTATTGGAATGTTGGGATCGCTCTGATTGACATTGCACTACGATCCCTGTAGGAATATGGGTAATTCGAATTGCTGAATCAGTTTTATTGACATGCTGTCCGCCAGCACCACTGGCTCGAAATGTATCAATCCGCAGATCTCCAGGATCAACATGGAGATCCACGTCCTCATCAATCTCAGGCATGATTTCCACTGAAGCAAAGGAGGTGTGACGACGACCTGACGCATCAAAGGGTGAAATACGAACTAAGCGATGAACACCCTTCTCGGATCGTAAATACCCATAGGCATTATTGCCGGTGACCAGCAATGTAACACTCTTGATTCCCGCTTCATCTCCAGGTAATAGATCTAATATATCCACGGTAAAACCACGGCCACCGGCCCAGCGGGTATACATCCGCAAGAGCATTTCGGCCCAATCCTGAGATTCTGTGCCGCCAGCTCCTGGATGAATGGTTAAAATAGCATTATGACTATCATATTCACCACTCAGCATAGCGGAGAGCTCTAAGCGTTCAACCCCTTGCGTTAACTGCCGCAGTGCGGTCTGTAACTCGTTTTGCAGTCCAGCATCGGCTTCTTCACTAATTAACTCCAATAACAGCTTGACATCCTCAACTTGCTCCACTACATCCTGATAGTCGTCAACCGTCTGTTTTAGTAAGCTAGCGGTTTGAGTCATCTTCTGTGCTGCCTGCTGATCATCCCAAAACCCTGGTTCTGCCATAATTGCATCGTATTTCGCTAGCTGCTCCTGCTTCTGATCAACGTCAAAGATACTCCCTCATCTCATCGGCTCTTACCGACAAATTCTTCACTTGATCTCGTAGTTCTTTTAACTCAATTAACACAGATAACACCTCACCTTATTTACCACAACATTTTTTATACTTCTTGCCACTGCCACAAGGACAGGCGTCGTTGCGTCCTATTTTTTTCCCAACAGTTCGCGGTGCCCGTTCAGCCACCCCTCCATCACTATCTCGATTGGTGGTGGCTTGTTGTAGTCGATCCTTCGCTTGCCGCTGAACCTGGCTGTCATCAACTAATTGTACTCGATAGAGCATCTTAAGGCAATCTTCCTGAATACTATCATTCATAGCCTTAAACATCTCGAAGGCCTCAAATTTATACTCCATTAAGGGGTCTCTTTGACCATAAGCCCGTAGTCCTATACCTTCTCGCAGATCATCCATGGCCCGCAGATGCTCCATCCACTTATTATCAATCATCTGTAAAAGCACAAGCTGTTCAATCCGTCCCATGGTTTCTGGGCCATACTCCTCCGCTCGCTTGCTATAGGCTTGCTTGGCTAGATCCCGTAGTTTCGCAGCTAATTCCTGGGTCTTATACTTCTCTAATTCGTCATCGGTTAGGGTTAGGGCCTGATTGGTAACATCTTGATAACGGGCTTTTAAACCAGCTAAATCCCATTCTTCTGGCAGCAGTTTTTCATCAGCATACTGTTCCACTAAGCGAGGAAACAGTTTATCAAAGAGCTTGGCTATCTGGCCTTCACTATTTTTCCCTGTCATAACAGCGCGCCGCTGGGTATAGATTACCTCTCGCTGTTGATTCATGACATCATCAAACTGTAAGACTTGCTTACGAATTTCGAAGTGATGGGCCTCCACTTTCTTCTGCGCCCCTTCGATGGCTCGACTGATCTGGGCGTGTTCGATAGGCTGATCCTCATCCCAACCTAATCTCTCCATAATACCAGAAATCCGATCTGACCCAAATAATCGCATTAGATCGTCTTCTAAAGACACATAAAAGCGAGTGGAACCTGGATCTCCCTGACGACCCGCCCGACCTCGGAGCTGATTATCAATCCGTCTGGATTCATGACGTTCTGTGCCAATAATATGTAAACCGCCTAACTCTGTCACACCATCGCCAAGCACGATATCTGTACCTCGGCCTGCCATATTGGTGGCAATAGTAACCATACCGAGTTGTCCTGCGTTTTTGATGATTTCTGCTTCTTTTTCATGAAATTTTGCATTTAATACCTGGTGGGGAACACCTTCCCGTCCTAGCAATTTACTAATCATCTCAGACCTTTCAATGGAAATAGTACCGACTAAGACTGGTTGACCCGTTTTATGCTTCGCAACAATATCGCGTATTACTGCTAGATACTTTCCCTTACTGGTCTTATAAACTGCATCAGACTTATCCTCACGGATTAAAGGTTTATTGGTGGGTATGACAACAACATCGACACCGTATATTTTGCGAAATTCTTGCTCTTCCGTGGCAGCGGTACCCGTCATACCAGCTAGCTTCTTATACATTCGAAAGTAGTTTTGATAGGTGATGGCCGCTAATGTCTGGCTCTCATGAGCAATGCGTACATTTTCTTTAGCTTCGATGGCTTGATGTAATCCATCAGAATACCGTCTTCCAGGCATTAAACGACCTGTAAATTCATCAACAATAATAACTTCTCCATCTTTGACCACATAGTCTCGATCTAAAGAAAAGAGGGCTTTTGCCTTTAATGCTTGATTTAGATAATGATTCAGCTCAAAGTTGGCATCATCAAACAGATTCTCAATCCCTAGGATTTTCTCTACTTTTTCAACACCAGATTCCGTAATCGCTACTGTACGCGCTTTCTCGTCGACAGTATAGTCTTCTTCTGCCTTTAGCTTCGGCACGATCTGGGCAAACTGGAAATAATGCTTGGTCGAATCCTCCGCCTGTCCAGAGATAATCAGTGGAGTTCGGGCTTCATCGATCAAGATAGAGTCCACTTCATCAACAATAGAGTAATTCATCTCGCACTGTACTAATTGATCGGGAGCTGTGACCATATTATCCCGCAGATAATCAAAGCCAAATTCGTTGTTGGTTCCATACGTAATATCGGAATGATAGGCCTCACGGCGTTGGGCGAAGTCTAGACCATGGACAATTACTCCTACACTCAGTCCTAGAAACGTATAAATCTGTCCCATCCACTCTGAATCTCGCTTGGCTAAGTAATCATTAACTGTAATGACATGCACGCCTTTACCCGATAAAGCATTTAGGTACACGGGCAAGGTGGCTACGAGTGTTTTTCCCTCTCCCGTCTTCATCTCAGCAATACGGCCTTCATGAAGCACAATACCACCCATTAATTGCACATCATAATGGCGCTGACCTAACGTACGTTTGGCTGCTTCTCGCACTACTGCAAAGGCTTCGGGTAGAAGTGCATCAAGGCTCTCTCCCGTAGCCACTCTTTCCTTAAACTCCCCTGTTTTTGCTCGCAATTGCGCATCAGTTAGTGGTGAAAATTCGTCTTCCCAGCTATTAATCACTTCCACAGTTTCAGTCAGTCGCGCGATTTCTCGTTTATTGTTATCAAATATCTTCTTTAACATCTCTATCATATCTCTTACTCCTTCCAAACTCTCAAAAATATTCTTCCAGCTTTCCTAAGAATGTATCCTAATTTTGCTCTCATACATCCCGTGGCTTCGAGTGTGCCTCTAAGTAGCTGGCTTCTATTAGAGCCCACAGACCTCCAGTGACAAGAGAATGTCCTCCTAACATTAGTGGGATGGGGGCGTTATACGCAGCTTGGGTAAACGCTCGTAATCCTGGGTGAGTGATCTCATCAACTATCCCTAAGTCCGAATAGAACCGATCACTTTGGCTGAGGTTCCAGTTAAAATGCGAAAAGATAATCCGAGTATCTAACACTGCTCCTTGACATATTTCGCTTAGAAATTGAAAAAACTGCCCATAGCCAAGACTTTCTATTAAACGAGCAAACAGGGAGACCCCTTCTTGTCGGACATCGCGTCCAAGAGCTTTTAATCCTCGTTCTTCCGAATACAGCCGAATACGACAGCGTGTTCCTTCATCCAAATATTTAA
Source organism: Limnochordia bacterium (assembly GCA_007116995.1). GTDB lineage: Bacteria > Bacillota > Limnochordia > Darwinibacteriales > DTU012 > CSBR16-202. The sequence goes on along the minus strand of SKHL01000183.1, from coordinate 1,953 downwards.
ACAACAGAGACCCCACTCGACCAAAAACAACCAGTTCAGCAAGGGGATCACCGATAACTTGCTTAATTTGTTCACAACGGGATATATCGAAGGCCGCAGCCTCTAGAGCCTGTTTCGCATGGTATCCTACCCTAGGATGCACGGCTAAGGCTAATAAATCACCAGGTGTGTCCAAATCAAATTGCAGCCCTAGAGAGCGTTGCAAGGGAATAAAACGTAATTCCCCTTGGTGAACTAGGACTGAGGGCAAGGAGTTATCAATAGCTGGTAGATCCAACCCATCTACAGTACAACCTGGTGTAAAACCGATAATATCCGCAGAAAAATAATTATTGGCAATGACCACACCCTGGTGATCTGTTAATAAGTGACGTAGGTATTCTAACTCATTAGCAGAAATAAGGGGAGCGGCTGCTCCCCCCATATATAAAACTTTTGCTAAGTTTCTCCTGCTAACTACAGACTGTAATCGCTTTCCTAAATGAAACTTACCCTCGTCTGGCTCCTCTAGCTCTACTGTCACACCATAGTCCTTAGCTTGTTCAGCTAGATCCGTATAGGGAGTACATAGCACTATATTATCTAAACCAGCCTTCTGGGCTTTGATCACCTGATCTATGACTACAGCCTTTCGTACCTGGCGAAATCGCTCTTCTAGTGGGCTATAGGTAGCCCCTCCTTCAAATATAACCAGAGTTACAGGAGAACTCATATACATCCTACTTTCTAAAATTCCGGCTCGATTAAACCATAGTTACCATCTCGCCGTTTGTAAACCACATTGACTTCGTCATTACCTGCATTTGAGAACACGAAGAAGCTATGTCCAAGCAACTCCATCTGCATTACAGCCTCTTCCACACTCATGGGTTTAAAGGCGAATCGTTTTGTGCGCACTATTTTTGCTTCTTTTGCTTCAGATTCTTGATCGGAGCTTGTAGGGACCGGAATTTCACTGATTTTTGGTCCTTGAATCCGGCGTTGAATGCGGGTCTTGAACTTAGAAAATTGACGCTCAATCCGGTCTACACTATCGTCGATCGAGGCATACATATCGCTAGTATTGCCCTCTCCCCGCAGAATCAATCCATTGAGATCCATAGTTAACTCAGCGATATGCTGTTCTCGCTCCGTACGCAATGTTACTTCTGCCAAAACTTCTTGATCGCCATTTAAAAACTTCTCAAACTTCACGATCTTCTTCTCCGCGTACATGCGTAAAGCAGGAGTTACTTCTAAATTCTTCCCTTTGACTACGACTTGCATCGAGGCCATAATATCCACTCCTCTTTTCAAAGTTACTACTATGAAAATAACCGTTAGTTGTATCCCGGCTCATGTCGTCCGACTTCAGATTTTCATTGGTTCGACGGTGTCGTCCAAGGATGTCGGACGACATGAGGGTCTACTATGAAAATAGATGTTACCTGTATCCCGTGCCATGTGCGCCAAACTCTTATTTTCATCTATTCGATGGTGTCGCCGATGGATGTTTGACGACATGGCGGTCTACTGTCTCTATTAGTATGATTCCCGATTTGACAAAAATATCCTTCCACAAATGAGAAAAACATATAATCCCTTTCGAGAACAGCAAAAAGGACCAAGATCCCTTGGCCCAAGTATCCAACAATGTTAGTTCTACTATAGTTTAACAACACTAGAAGCCTGAGGGCCTCTTTCTCCATCAACGATCTCAAACTCCACACTTTGCCCTTCTTCTAACGCCTTAAATCCTTCCTCCTGGATGGCTGAAAAGTGTACGAATACATCCCCTCCCTCTTCCTGTTCGATAAATCCATAACCCTTCTCAGCATTAAACCACTTTACTTTACCTAGCATTGAAATACATTCCTCCTAGAAAGTACTGCCGGTAGACACATCCGGTTACGTATAAATTATCATAATATGTTAATATTTGTCAAGCAAAATGAATACTCTATTTTTCTGGCT
>SKHL01000325.1 GCA_007116995.1 Limnochordia bacterium | reverse complement strand
TTCATCAGAAGGCTACAGAACCAAAAGGGACTATATGTCTTTTTAGCGTTTGTATGGTAATTAAGGGAGTCTTATTCAGTACTGTCGGCAATTACTGATTGCGATCAGGATTAGACTTAGTTCAACTGGCTTACACTAGCACTAGAGAAAGGGTGATAATATGCGAAGCTTGTGGAAAGGGGCTATTAGCTTTGGGTTAGTGAACATACCGATTAAGCTCTACACCGCTACAGAACGGCAGGATGTTCGATTTAATTATTTACACCAGCCCTGTAATACACCGATCCGTTATGAGAAAGTTTGTCCGACTTGTAAATCCGAGGTATCACCAAAGGAAATCGTTCGTGGGTATGAGTATGCTAAAGGTCGCTATGTGATTATGGCTGAACAGGATTTAGAAGGCGTAGCAATTGAAGCCACGAAAACAGTGGATATTGTAGACTTTGTGAGTTTAGACCAGATTGATCCTATCTATTTCGATAAGACCTATTTTCTAGAGCCAGCTGAAACCGGAACAAAAGCCTATCAGCTACTAAGGCAAGCCATGGAGCAAACAGGTAAAATTGCTGTTGCTAGAATAATTATTCGCTCAAAGCAAGTATTAGCGGTAATCCGAGTGTTTCAAGGGATGTTAGCCATGGAAACCATCTTTTTTCCAGCGGAAATTCGATCCCCTGAGGGTCTTCAAATTAGTGAGATGACTGTTGCTGATAAGGAATTACAGATGGCTACCTCCTTAGTAGATAATCTTAGTGTTAAGTTCGAGCCAGATAAATATAGAAATAATTATCGTCAGGCTTTGCTTGATTTAATCGATCGGAAGATTCAGGGAAAAGAGGCTGTAGAAGTGGCTCCTAATCCTGAAGATGGAAAGGTTGTAGATCTAATGGCTGCATTAGAAGCATCGCTCAAGGCAGCGCAAGAGCAAACATCACGAGATAAGAAGAAGAAAAACACTAGAAAGAAGGCGCCGACCGGGTGAATAAAACCTTGGAATTGCCTTTACTTCAGCCCATGCTTGCAACGAATGCAGATGAACCCTTTGATTCTCCAGAATTCCTTTTTGAACTCAAGTGGGATGGATATCGGTGCCTAGCTTATCATGACGGGTCTGTGCGCTTAGCTAGTCGCCATAATAAAACATTAACCCCACGTTTTAGAGAAATTGTTCAGGACTTGCAGGGGTTACCAGGTCCATTTATTGTTGATGGGGAGCTAGTAGTGCTTGATAGCCATGGGAAACCGAATTTCTCTGCCCTGCAACATAAGACAGCTCAGAGTTTGGCTACCTATATTCTCTTCGATGTACTATATTGGCAGAGCAAGAACTTGTGTATGCTCCCTTTGGTCCAAAGACAAGAAGAATTACGTGCCTTGTTAGGCGGACAAGATCAGGTAGGCCGAATTTGTTGTTCGCGCGCTGTTAATGATCAAGGTAGAGAATTTTATCAGCTAGCTGGCTCACAAGGACTTGAAGGGATTATGGCCAAGCGAAAAACAAGCCTGTATTTCCCAGGTACTCGTAGTAAGGATTGGTTAAAGCTAAAGCACCGCCGGCAGCTGAACGCGATTATTGTTGGATATCTACCAAGATCAAGTAGGGGGTTTAAGTCCCTTTATTTAGCACAACATTTTGAGGGAGAGTTGATTTATATCGGTAATGTGGGTACTGGTTTTTCTGATCAAGATAGTAAGATTCTCTATAACGGGTTCCAACAGATCCTGCGCGATAGCTGTCCCATGAAGGAGATGCCTTCTGGTGTATTATCCAGAGTATGGATTGAACCGATTTTAGTGGGTCGGATTGAGTATCTTGAATTTACTAGAGATAGACGTTTGCGTCAGCCAAGCTTTCTCGGGTTACGTAGTGACCTGTCTTTAGCTGACTGCGAACTACTGGGGGAAGCTCAGAAATGAGGTGAGTAAGTGGATATCGATAGACATGTTAAGGTTGATGGTAGGGATGTGAGATTGACGAATCTAGATAAGGTAATCTGGCCTGATATTGGCGTTACCAAAGCGCAATTAATGGAATATCATCTTAAGATGTCAGATTTAACGTTGCCTTACTGGCGCAATCGACCGATGACCATTACTCGTTATCCTAAAGGTGTGACGGAAACGGGATTCTATCAAAAAAACTGCCCAGAATATGCACCTGAGTGGGTAGAGACTGTTATAATTCCAGGGGATGATAAGGAAACTGAATATATCTTGGTTAACAACTCGGCCACACTAATCTGGATGGCAAACCAATCAGCCATTGAATTTCATCCTGCTACATACTGCGACCACGCACCCAAAATACCTAGTTTTGCCGTTATTGATTTAGATCCCACTGCACCACAGGGGTTTGACGAAGCTGTGGAGGTAGCGCTTTATACTAAGGTTATTCTGGAACAGTTAAAGTTACGAGGCTATCCTAAGACGTCTGGCGCTACGGGAATACACATCTACATACCTCTGCAACCTTCCTACACATTTTCTCAAACCAGTCGCCTAGTGGAATTTATTGGTCAACTTCTGATAAATTTCTATCCAAAGCAGGTAACCAACGAACGCTTGATTAAGAATCGCACAGGAGTTTACATTGATCATCTCCAAAATCTGGCCAATAAAACCATTGCTGGAGTCTATAGTCCACGACCCTTGCCAGGAGCTCCAGTTTCTACTCCCATTACATGGGAGGAGTTACCAAGTGTGCATCCTGGTGATTTTATTATTGAAAATGTGCCTAATCGCATTCAACAGCAGGGTGACTTATTCGCACCAGTTCTAACCGACTTGCAGAACCTAAGCCACATACTACCTATGATGAACCAGATCTAGATAGTATTGAGTGCGAATACCAGTTTAGACTTCACATATACTAGAGATAGAGGAAGAGGAGGATTACCACATGCCGTCAGTACTAATCGGGGTTAGTAAGTTTACAGTTAAACCGCTCAGAGAACGGCTAAAAGAAGAGTTCTCTTTAATCAAACAGACAGATCAGGGAAGCTATGCTTTCTTAGAAATTGAGCCATCAGGAGGGCTCACTCACCTGATAGCTAGGATTATTTTAGATGAGTTACAGAATACATGGATAAGACGAATGATCCATACCCATTATGGGTATTTTGATAAAGAAGAACAAGATCAGATCCTATCACATGTATCTACTGATCTAAAGCGGAATGCCCATAGTTACTACCCATATATCTGCAGAGCGTTAGATGAACACCTAGCCATGTGTGATCTCTTAGTGATAGAAGGGTTTGTTCGTTTTCGCATAAAAGATTATTGGTTATTTTTACGCACCACGTTAGATAAAGCGGTAGATGCGTTTTTGATTGATCAGGAGTACCAGGAGTTTATTAAGTTATTACGGTATTTTGTTGAACTCCAGGAACCAAAAATATATTTAGTGAATATTGTACTCGAGGATAGTGGTGGTTTTAAACTAATTGATGCAAAGGGAGAGATCATAAAAACCCAATATTTAGAAGGTATTATCCTAGAAATAGGGAATAACGAGTTAGATTACGAGGACTTGTTAATCAGTGCCTTAATTACGGTTGCACCAAATCAGATAGTACTCCATGCACATAAGAATAATCATGTTTCTAAAACGATTATGAGTATTTTTGATAATAGAGTATCCTTGTGCTCTGGGTGCTCAATCTGTTATAATAATGATGAAGAGCCGTATCACAATAGGCGATCCTAACTTTGTAGTAGAAGGAAAATAAACATGATATTAACATGGGAACTGTTACTGATGCCAATTATAGGAGGCTTAATCGGGTGGCTGACCAACGTGGTCGCGATCAAAATGCTGTTCTGGCCAAAGATTCCAGTAACGATTCCCATATTTGGCTGGCAATTCCTGGGTTTGTTGCCGAAGCGGAAAGCTGATTTAGCCCGTAGTGTTGGCCAGACGGTGGATAACAATCTACTACCCATGGATGAAGTGCTAACACACTTCAAAGAAGGTGGTTATCAAGAGCATATTGTAGATGCGATTGTGAACCATGTTGATATCCGTCTTAGGGAGATGCTACCTAGGTTCTTGCCCGAGAACGTGAAAGCACTTGTTCGTGATTTCGTACAGGACGCTGTTAGTAAGGAATCGGCTCGGGTTATTACCCAAGTGGCCGATTCTACTATGGACAAGCTGAGGGAGGAAGTCCGTTTCGGAGAACTAGTAGAGACTAAAATCCAGTCATTTGATCTTGATGAATTAGAAGGACTAATTAAGGGAATCGCCAGTCAGGAATTGAAATTTATCGAGTTACTAGGGGCTTTGTTAGGGTTTTTAATTGGTCTACTGCAAACGGGTTTTTTATTGTGGCTATTTAGATAAAACCCTTGACAAAGTCAGTTTTTTTTCTTATGATAAAAATATAAATAATGGCAAAGGCATTGACGAGGACGAGTATCGTAAACATTCTTTTCAGAGAGAAGAAGCCGAAGGCTGAAAGCTTCTTTAAGGTATTAGTTACGAGAAAACCACCTCTAAGCTGTGCGTTGAACATTTTTAGTAAGCGCAACCGGGGCATCCGTTATCGGCAACTGTGAGTTGGGCTAACGTATCTTCTTAGCCAAATTGGGTGGAACCGCGAGTATCCTCGTCCCATAGTGGGATGAGGTTTTTTTGTTCTCAATTTTAACGAGGAGCGTGATTAGGGTGAATCAAATTAAACTGCAATTACCTGATGGTTCTGTTCGAGAGATGGATTCGGGAGTAACAGCCCATGACGTGGCCTATGACATTAGTCCTAGATTGGCCAAAGCCGCTGCCTGTGCCACATACAATGGGAAAAAGGTAGATTTAAGTCATAGGTTTGATAGCGATGGAGACTTCTCTGTTGTTACGTTAGATCAAAAAGAAGGCTTAGAGGTGTTACGGCACACAACGGCACACATTATGGCCCAAGCGGTGCTTCGGCTATGGCCGGAGGCCAAATTAGCCATTGGACCTACCATCGAAGCAGGGTTTTATTATGACTTCGATATTGGCCACTCTCTTACACCGGAGGACTTAGTTAAGATTGAACAAGAAATGAATAAGATTATTAAAGAAAATTTGCCGATTGAGAGGCAGGAGCTTTCGCTTGAACAAGCCATAGGGCTATTTGGAGATGAAAAGGATAAGTATAAACAGGAGTTAATTGGTGAACTAGAAGGAAAAATTAGCATTTATCGACAAGGTGACTTTTTCGATCTATGTCGAGGACCACATCTGCCTCGTACCGGTGGGGTGAAGGCATTCAAACTACTAAATGTAGCAGGCGCTTATTGGCGAGGTGATTCCAAGCGGGAGATGCTCCAGCGAATCTATGGGACAGCTTTTGTGAAAAAAGTTCAGTTAGATGAATATCTTATTCAATTAGAAGAGGCAAAGAAGCGGGATCACAATAAACTAGGCCGAGAGCTAGAACTATTTACCTCCGTAGATATAATTGGGCAGGGTTTTCCGATCTTAATGCCAAAAGGGGCTAAGGTAATCCAACTCCTACAGCGCTTTGTGGAAGATGAGGAGGAGAATCGAGGGTATTTATTAACCAAGACACCCTTGATGGCGAAAAAGGATCTCTACGAAGTCTCTGGACATTGGCAACACTATAAAGATGGGATGTTTATCATTGGTGATGAGGAGAATGATCAAGAAGTCCTAGCCCTAAGACCAATGACTTGTCCCTTTCAATTTCAGATATTCAAGACAAGAACCAGAAGCTATCGAGATCTACCAGTTCGTTATGGCGAAACATCGACACTGTTTCGGAATGAGTCTTCCGGTGAGATGCATGGGTTGATTCGGGTTCGTCAGTTTACCATATCCGAAGGCCACCTGCTCTGTACTCCGGAGCAACTTGAGAATGAATTTCGTGGAGTAATCGATTTAATTAATTATATGATGGATACATTAGGATTAACTGAGGACATCTGGTATCGGTTTTCCAAGTGGGATCCGGCCAACCGGGAGAAGTATATTGGCGATCCAGAAACGTGGGAAACCACTCAGAAACAAATGAAGGATATTTTAGACCATCTGGACTTGGATTACCAGGAGGCTGAAGGAGAAGCAGCATTTTATGGTCCTAAATTGGATATTCAAGCAAAGAATGTTCATGGAAAAGAGGATACGATCATCACAGTGCAGATCGATTTTTCATTAGCAGATCGATTTGACCTGGCCTATGTCGATAAAAATGGAGAAAATCAAAGGCCGATTATTATTCATCGTACGTCTATTGGATGCTATGAGCGAACACTAGCCATGTTAATTGAAAAGTA
>SKHL01000254.1 GCA_007116995.1 Limnochordia bacterium | reverse complement strand
ATCCCAAGGACTCAATCACCGTATCAAGACGATTGCGCACCGTAGGATAGGAAATACCGAGTACCCGCTCTACTTCCTTAATATTCCCACGAGAGGCCAAAAAGACCTCAACAAACTCTCGTTGCTCTGTGGATAACTGACAGAACTTACAGGAAATAAATCGACCTTCTAAGGTACTTTGGCATCGAGGACAATGCAGCCTCGTGACCTCCATTTTTCCCGCACACACCGGACACTTGCTAACCATAGGTCTAGTCAAATTAAACCCACTCCTTAACATAATTAACGTTCTGAGAAGTATCCTTGCCCATATTCCATATTTTATATATCATGCTTAAATATGTCAATTGTTTTACTTAAAATAATTCATATATTTAAAATGAAAATAAAGATATATAACTTATTAAAACACAAAAGGGTAACAGATAATGCCCTCTCTACATAATCTACCTTAACAAACAAGGAAAATAGGGCTAAATGCCGAATAGCCAAAGAATACAGGAGGTATAGCACAATGAAGAAACTCACTCTTATTCTACTAATACCCATACTACTCTCCGGGTGCCTTGGTGCATCAACTCGTAATACCACGATCCCGCTAGATAATAAAATCACTTTAAGCGGATTTGTATATGATTTTATCACAGGTAACGGCATACCATCTGCCACCATTGAGATTCAAGCTGAAGGAACTCCCATTAAGTCTATTACCACCGATGAAAATGGTCGATTTTCAACCAGCCTTTATACCACTAGAACCTTAATCACCCTAGATATTTCTCATCATCAATATTGGTCCCACATAGGTTATATTCCCATCCATTACTCCTCAACTGAAGGAATTGAGTATCACTTACATGCCACATCTGATGATCCACTAGTTGTGAATGGATACATAAATTACGCACGCCCAGACATACAAACTAGCACATCAGTACAGGCTTTTCATAGCCTGTCGATGGCTGATTCAACAGAGGACATGCTCCCGGACATGATTATTGACGAAATACTAGTCTATGCAGACCAAATCGATGTGACCACGGCCAAGCAACTAATGCAGGAACTCGGGGCTGTAAAATACCAGCTTAAGCCCATTTTGGAAGGAATTATTCTAACAACGAATCATCCAGAACGAATCGAAGACTTTCTAGCAGACGCGCTCGCCCATCCTTCCGTGTCAGATGCAGTGATAAATTACCCTATTGTATCCTTAGGCACCCAACCGAATGACCCGTTCTATGCTCACCAGTGGAATCTTCCTAGTATCTACTTACCTCAAGCTTGGAATGTGACCAAGGGCAGTCGAATTGTGACCGTCGCTGTATTAGACTCAGGCATTGATCAGAATCATCCGGACTTACAAATAAATATCGATTATGATAATGCCTACAATGTGCAAAACGGTAGTACGGATGTGCATGACCCTGGTGGCGTAGAGAGTAGTCCAATGAGCCACGGTACTCATGTCACTGGGATAATTGGTGCTACCTCCAACAATAATCAGGGCATTGCTGGTATTGCCTGGGATGTATCTGTAGTTCCAATTAAGGTGTTAGCATATAATAGCAGAGGAAATCTTGCTGGATCATTAGCAGATTTAGAAGCGGGCATGAAACAAGCGATTAAACTCGGTGTCGATATCATTAACCTAAGCTTGGGATTTCCCACTGAGCCAAGTAATCCCTATGGTCTAAATCTATACGATTTAATTCGCCAGGCTACTAAGCAAGGAATTACGGTTGTGGCCGCTGCAGGAAATGGAGGTAAACTTCTCTATCCTGCCAAATATCAAGAAGTAATCGCTGTTGGTGCCACAACAAAGAATTACACTGTTGCCTCATACTCAGCCGTGGAGGATGTATGGCTATTCGCACCTGGCGGAGATAGATGGTCAACAAACAGTATCTATAGTACGGATATTGGTGGGTACAGTTATGCGGCTGGCACCTCTATGGCCGCACCACATATAGCTGGAGTGATCGCCTTAGTAAAAAGCACAGCAGCAGAAAGTCCTCAAGAGATCCGTAAACTGCTGTGGGAGACCGGGATGGAGTTTGATCCAACACAACAAGGTAAACGATTAGTGAATGCATACGCTGCAGTGACGCAGGCCTACATAGAGGATACCCAACTATCATTTACACGCGTAGATGATCCCAATCAGACCTTTGTTGCTAGAGGTCAGATTACAGACCGGTATTTCAGTGTCTATCTCCCAGAAGGCGACTATATTCTGTCTGCTCACTTAGATACCAACAACAATCTTCTACTAGATGCAGGCGATTGGTATTGGCAACAACCTATTACTGTTACCCCAGCTAATAATGAACAGAAGCTGCTGATAGAATTAGATTTATTCTAAGCCGAACACATATTAGTTATCGGATCTTTGTCATATTATTTATTATAGCAAAAGACCCTACCAAATGGCAGGGTCTTGGTTATTATTGGAATTAGAAGCTTAGAACGAGACCAGCTCCGTACATAGTAGCAGAGAAGTTGCCTTTAAACTCTGCTCCATCGTCACCTTTGGTTCCACTAACAGTGTTATGTACTACACCAACTTGCACGCCCATAGACGGGTTAATACTGTAGGCTAACACACCACGACCACTTAATAGTGACCCTTTAATCTCATCTACGTCGTCAGAAGTAAATCTAGCCGCTGGCGAATAGGCCACATCACCACGGATGGAGAATTGCTGGTTAATAGCTACAACTACGCCAGCTTTACCATATACTCCCCAACCAGAGAAGAGATGCTTTTCTAGATCAGCTTCAGTTAAGGGCACAGCCTCAACGGCAGTAGTTTGCGATAGCGATACATCGGCTCTTCCATATCCAGCACCAACAAAGAAATCCATACCATTGTCGGCTAAGACCCGATACTTAGCGCCAGCTAAGACTAGATTTTGTCTATATGCATCACCCTCCGTTAAATCTACAGCTTGCTCTTCTTCCATTTTTTTGGTAGCCCAGCTAGAGGAAAAATTTCCCTCTAACAATACATTTGGATAGACTTCCACTTGTGCATTTACAGCGAAACCCCAATCTTTCGTGGTTAACTCATCTCCGTCTACTTTGTATGAACTATTTCCCATTAGACCTAATCCATCAACATTGAATTGTAATGACTGAGCCATTACGGTACTACTCATTACCATAAATGCCATTAAAATCCCTATCAAAACTAGCTTCTTCAACTTAGACTTCCCCCTTGAATTCGGTTTATACACCTATATTCTCGATCATCTTTGCTTTCCCTCCCATATTTAGAAATAATGTGAAAAAAGATTTTCCATGGACATAAATGATAGCCCATATCTCGAAGGATATATTACTAGTCCCTAAGGAGGAATTTCATGAAAAGATATCTGGTTTTCGGATTCAGTCTTTGCCTTATCTTCATCCTTTCCTTTCATGCTCAAGGGCAACAAGTTTCTCAATTTCAGCTATCCGCGCAATTTTCGCCAATAGCCACTAGCTATCAACCATTATTAGCTGACGAGGATACACAATTATCCCAGTGGAATGTAGTCGTTGCAGGAAGCATGAAACCTGCTGAGGATGCACTACTGCACTTCATCTATTCCACTGACCAAGCCCGTAGTTTACAGGGTGTTCCTCTAACAAGTAACCAAAAATTCACTAGTGGATTTACCCAAGGTGTGGCTATGTATAAATTCTTAGACGAAGCAGGGCTAATCCTATATGGTGGCATCGGGTATAAAGTCTCACAAGCCTACTTCCATAACATTCTGACCGATAAGGAGCACGTCTACCTAACAGGTCAAGGTTTTATTGGCCAAGTCAACATGGATCTGACAATCATGGATAAGCTAAAACTGAATACACTAGTTAGTGGAACACCTTGGTATAGTTGGCGTTACCGAGAAGGAAATATGACACAGGAGCGGATTCAACCAGGTTCTAGCTGGTACTATCAGCTAACAATAGAGTATATGCTGCCCCATGGCTGGGGTCTACGTACAGGCTATGCTGGTGGAAGCACTAGAGTTCCCAAGTTTTCATACGGTAATCCTGAGAACCAGATACCTGCTAGTAACAGCTCATATTCGGGTATTACCGGTGGTGTAGTCATTCAATTCTAGGAAAAAGCTAGCAGAAACTAAAAGGTCTCTGCTAGCTTTTTCCATTTAAACTTATGTGTGCATATGCTGATAAATCTCTGCTGCTGTTTTCCGATTCACACCCTCAACCTCAACCAGATCCGCTACAGCTGCATTACGAATAGCCTTTACGGTACCAAAATGCTTTAGTAACGCTTTCTTTCGTTTCGGTCCAACACCCGGGATCTGATCAAGAATCGATCCATGGCTTGCCTTTGCCCGTAGCTTACGATGATAGGTAATAGCAAATCGATGGGCCTCATCGCGAATACGTTGTACCATATACAGTCCTTGGGATTCTCGGGGAAGGATGATAGGTGCTGCTCTATCCTCTATATAAATTTCCTCAAATTGTTTAGCCAGTCCGATAAAGGGAACATCCAACCCGAGCTCGTCTCGAATAGTTAAAGCTGCGCTCAACTGCCCCTTACCCCCATCGATTAACACTAAGTCTGGAAATAAGCTAAAGCTACCTTGATCCTCTTGGTCAGCTTGCTCCTGCAACCCCCGAGTAAATCTGCGCCGTAACACTTCTTCCATAGCTAAGAAATCATTGGGGCCATCTTCCACTGTGTAAATCCGAAAGCGGCGATATTGATCGTTAGCCGGCTTTCCGTCAATGAAAACCACCATGGAAGCTACAATCTGGCTACCCTGCGTGTTGGAGATATCATAGGCTTCCATCCGGATAATTGGATTAGGTAACTCCAGGGCATGCTGTAACTCCCATAGACCACGGTCGATTTCCTGTTGCTTGCGTTCTTCTTTGGCGCGCATCTCATCTAGCACAAGCTGGGCATTCCCAGTGACCATTTCTAACAGCTTGCGTTTTTCACCACGCTTGGGTACTAGCAGATACACCTTACTCTGCTTGAACGTCCCTAACCACTGTGCGAGCAAATTCATATCTGTTAACTCCTCCGGCAGGAGTAACTCCTTCGGGATGAATGAAACATCCGAATAATACTGTTCAATAAAAGCGGAGAGAACTTCCTTTCCATCTTCTTCCACTCCACACTCCAACAAAAAATGCTCCCGGCCAATTAGCTTGCCGTTGCGAACTAAGAACATTTGAACACAGGCTAAATCTCCTGCACGTACATAGCCTAATATATCTTGATCATCACCATGACTAGCGACGATTTTTTGTTTCTCAACAATCCTCTCCAACCCGCTTAGCTGATCCCGTAACCGAGCCGCTCGCTCGTATTCTAAAGATTTTGCTGCTTGATCCATTTTCATGCGTAATTCAGGTATTAGTTTATCGTGTCGTCCCTCAAGAAATAAACATACCTCAGCGATCATTTCATCATAAGTCTTTTCATCGACCAATCCAGCACAGGGAGCGAAGCATCGCCCAATATGATAGTTAAGACATGGCCGATCTTGACTGTCTGGTTGAATCTCTTTCCTACAGGTGCGAATTGGAAACAATCTTCGCAAAAAATCCAGCGTACTTCGAACTGCATTAGTGCTAGTAAACGGGCCAAAATAACGAGACCCGTCCTTAATCCGTTTGCGTACCATCAACACTCGTGGGAATCGTTGCGTCACCGTGACTTTTATATAGGGGTAGTTCTTATCATCCTTCAGCCGTGTATTATACCAAGGCGAATGCTCCTTAATCAAGTTGCTTTCTAAGATTAACGCTTCTACTTCTGAATCGGTTACGATATACTCAAATTCCGTAATTTCCTCTACTAGAGCCTTGATCTTAACAGAGTGGTTACGAGAACTCTGGAAATAGGAACGCACTCGATTCCGTAAATTAATGGCTTTACCCACGTAGATAATCTGGCCCTTAGCATTCTTCATCAGGTAGACGCCTGGTCTAGTTGGTAAATGAGCTAACTTCAGTTGTAAATCCATCCATTCACCTACCTCCCTATCCACAACCATTGAGGACAAATCGTTTCTCTCTGGCTAATATCGGCTTTAAATATTGACCCGTATAAGACTTTTCTTCCTCAATCACTTGCTCAGGGGAGCCACAGACGATAACCTCTCCACCGCGACCGCCTCCTTCAGGACCTAAGTCAATAATATGGTCGGCTGTCTTAATCACATCAAGGTTGTGCTCAATCACTAAAACTGTATCTCCCGCATCTACAAGCCGTCCTAAGACATCTAACAATTTGCGGATATCTTCAAAGTGTAAGCCCGTAGT
>SKHL01000160.1 GCA_007116995.1 Limnochordia bacterium | reverse complement strand
TATACATGGATAATGAAAGAAGGTCTATATATCCTTCTTTCATTATCCATGTATACCTGTATGATCAGGTTAAAATCCTTTACATTTCTGGGCTGTAGTAATAGAGTAGTAATACAAACAGGGTTAATTTGTAGCTGGATGTGGTGGAGGGATGGTAATGAATAATTTTGATGTAGGAGAACGACAGGGTTTGTATGATTCTAGCTTTGAACATGATGCTTGTGGTGTAGGTTTTGTGGCGAATGTAACGGGCGCTAAGGCCCATAGTATAATAGAAAAAGGTTTGGAAATGCTGGCCAATCTTGATCACCGGGGTGGATGCGGAGCAGATCCAGATACAGGAGATGGGGCAGGAATTCTGATTCAGATCCCCCATCTGTTTTTCCAACGTGAAATGGGACTTGGCCAAGTTAGATTGCTTCAGGCAGGAGAGTACGGTGTAGGGATGATTTTTTCTCCTACAGATCACCAAGATCGTCAGTATTGCCATGAAGTTTTTGAGGAGATAATTCAAGCTGAGGGACAGTGTATATTAGGTTGGCGAGATGTGCCCACGAATAGCACTCATATTGGAGAAACAGCCAAAGCTTGCATGCCCTTTATTGAACAGATTTTCATTGGGAAAGGCGCCAGGCTCTCAACAGAGGAGTTTGAGCGCAAGCTATTCGTCATACGCAAGCAAGTGGAACAGCGACTTCGCTATAGTGATCTGTCTAAAAGTAGGGGTTTCTATATCTCAAGTTTATCTACTAGTACCATTGTTTACAAGGGGATGCTTACCCCGACCCAATTACCCCAGTTCTATTTGGAGCTCCAGGATTTACGGGTTGAGACAGCTCTGGCTTTGGTGCACTCTCGGTTTAGTACGAATACCTTTCCCAGCTGGGAGAGGGCTCATCCTAATCGATATATAGCCCATAATGGAGAGATAAACGCGCTGAGAGGAAACGTAAACTGGATGAATGCGCGGCAACCTGTTCTGGCTAGTCCTCTATTTGGCGAGGACCTCTCGAAAATAGGACCTATTTTAGATCCAGATGGTAGCGATTCCTCAATGTTTGACAATTGCTTGGAATTCTTACAGCTAGGTGGATATTCTCTTCCTCATGCGCTGATGATGATGATTCCTGAGCCTTGGGGTAAGCATGAGTCGATGGATAGTATGCGTAAGGCATTTTATCAGTATCATAGTTGTCTGATGGAGCCGTGGGATGGGCCAGCTTCTATTGCCTTCACTGATGGTCGTTTAATTGGCGCCGTGCTGGATCGCAACGGATTGCGTCCCTCCCGTTATTATGTAACCAAGGACAATCTAGTGATCATGGCATCAGAGGTTGGTGTGCTGGACATAGCACCTGAAGACGTAGTAGTTAAGGGACGACTACAGCCAGGCCGTTTATTCTTAGTGGACACCCAGGCTGGTCGCATAGTGGAAGATGAGGAGATCAAACAAGCATTAGTAGGGCAACACTCCTATGATAAATGGCTAGCAGATAATCTGATCGACATAGCAAGCTTGCCAAAGAATGTTCAACCCCTTTCTAAGCCACTTGCGGATCTTCGCAAACGGCAATTAGTTTTTGGTTATACCTATGAAGAACTGCGCTTAGTCATGACTCCGATGGGTCAGGATGGAATAGAACCCATTGGATCGATGGGGATTGATACCCCCTTAGCGGTATTATCTACTAAGCCCCAGTTGTTATATAACTACTTCAAGCAGTTATTTGCTCAGGTAACGAATCCGCCCATCGATGCACAACGGGAGGATATTGTGACTAGCACAGAATTGACTTTAGGTACCGAGGGAAACCTATTAGCCCCTGGACCGAGCAACTGTTGCCAAATTAAGTTGGCAAGTCCTGTGTTAAGTAATGAGGAGTTAGCTAAGCTTCGTTTTATTAACGAAAACGGATTTCAAGCGGAGACTGTATCAATGCTTTTCCCACTTAGTAGTGGAGCTGATGGATTAGCATCAGCGATGGAGAGCTTGTTTGCCAATGTAGATCAGGCGATTAACAATGGAGCTAACATCATTATTCTATCAGATCGGGATGTTGATGAAGCGTTAGTTCCCATTCCCGCCTTGTTGGCTGTGGCAGGAGTTCATCACCATCTAATACGTGCAGGTACCCGCACCCAGATTGGTTTAGTACTAGAATCTGGAGAACCACGGGATGTTCATCATTTGGCCCTTTTGTTAGGGTATGGAGTAACAGCAGTCAATCCTTATTTAGCCTTTGAAACTGTGATGGAGTTAATTGATCACCATAAGATTAAGAACCTAGACTATGAAACGGGAATAGCCAACTATTCTAAAGCCCTAGTTAAGGGTGTCGTTAAAATCATGTCTAAAATGGGTATTTCGACGGTGCAAAGTTATCGCGGTGCGCAGATTTTTGAAGCCATCGGCATAAGCACGAAGGTCATCGAGACCTATTTTACAGGGACCCCTTCTCGGATTGAAGGAATTGATCTAGACGTTATTGCTCAAGAAGCGATTTTTCGTCATCAACGGGCCTACCAGAGCGTTGACGAAACCCTTGATAGTGGAGGTGAATATCAGTGGCGCAAGGCTGGAGAGGATCATCTATATAACCCAGATGCCATTCACAGATTACAGGTGGCTGTACGAACCAATGATTACCAAGCATACAAGGAATATGCTAACCAACTGAACAAACAGGAGGATGCCCCACACACCTTGCGGGATCTTCTGGAATTAGATACGTTAGACTCAGCTATTCCCATCGATGAAGTAGAGTCGGTGGAATCCATTGTCAAGCGGTTTAAGACGGGAGCCATGTCCTATGGATCCATCAGCAAAGAAGCACACGAGTGTTTAGCTATCGCTATGAACCGCCTAGGTGGTAAGAGTAACACAGGAGAGGGTGGCGAGGATCCTGCTCGATTTGTACCCGATGAAAATGGAGATTTACGGTGTAGTGCCATAAAGCAAGTGGCTTCAGGGCGATTTGGTGTTACCAGTGAATACTTAGTGAATGCGAAAGAGCTACAGATAAAAATGGCTCAGGGTGCAAAACCAGGTGAGGGTGGTCAATTGCCGGGCAGAAAGGTGTATCCCTGGGTCGCTAAGGTGCGTCACTCCACGCCAGGTGTTGGCTTGATTTCTCCGCCACCTCACCATGATATCTATTCAATTGAGGATCTGGCTCAGCTAATTCACGATCTAAAGAATGCAAATAGTCTCGCCCGTATTAGTGTTAAGTTGGTAAGTGCAGTCGGTGTCGGCACGATTGCCGCTGGGGTCGCGAAAGGGCGAGCAGATGTTATCCTGATTAGTGGATATGATGGGGGAACTGGTGCTTCGCCTCGCTCTAGTATTCGCCATGCTGGAGTTCCCTGGGAATTAGGTTTAGCTGAGACTCACCAGACTTTGGTGCTTAATAATTTGCGAAGTCGTGTTGTGATAGAGACGGATGGTAAGTTAATGACAGGACGAGATGTGGCGATTGCCACCTTGCTAGGAGCCGAAGAGTTTGGATTTGCAACGGCCCCTCTAGTGGCCCTTGGATGTGTAATGATGCGAGTATGTCATCTTGACACTTGCCCTGTAGGGGTTGCTACCCAGAATCCAGATCTTCGCGCTAAATTCTGCGGTGATCCAGCCTATGTTGTAAACCTAATGCGCTTTATTGCCCAAGATCTACGGGAAATCATGGCCAGCTTAGGGTTTCGCTCGATTACAGAAATGGTCGGGCGATTAGATAAGCTACAGCCTCGCCAGGGTGTGCCGCATTGGAAGGCAAAGACCTTAGATCTGTCCAGCATTTTGTATCAACCAGATGTAACCGTGCCATCGAGCTTACCTAGTCTGGTTGAGCAGGATCATCAATTAGATCAAGCTCTAGATTCCCAGGTTCTACTGGATATCTGCCAGCCGGCCATAGTACACGGTCGCACAGTTGAAGCCACACTGCCCATTAGGAATACCCAACGTGTCGTTGGCACGATTTTAGGTAGTACTATTACAAGGAAGTATGGCTCCGAGGGTTTGCCTATCGATACCATTAGACTCACATTTCAAGGTTCAGCGGGTCAGAGTTTTGCGGCCTTTATTCCTCGGGGATTAACCATGAGCCTTGAAGGAGATGCCAATGACTATTTGGGTAAAGGGTTATCTGGAGGGAAGATTATTGTTTCCCCAGCGAACGATAGCACATTTTCCGCCCATGAAAATATTATTATTGGGAATGTCGCTTTCTATGGAGCAACTTCAGGAGAAGCCTATATCCGAGGGATGGCGGGGGAACGTTTTTGTGTACGCAATAGCGGCGTTCATGCCGTGGTTGAGGGTGTAGGAGATCATGGTTGTGAGTATATGACCGGTGGCTGTGTAGTTATTCTAGGCTCCGCCGGGCGCAACTTTGCTGCCGGGATGAGTGGAGGCACTGTGTATATTCTCGATGAGAGTAATGATTTTCGCCAGCGCTGCAATACAGATATGGTTTATTTAGAGGAACTAGATAAAGATGATCTGAAAACAGTTCGTACCATGGTGGAACGGCATTGCCAATATACCAATAGCCAGCGGGGGATGGATGTGTTAACCCACTGGGCTTCCGTAAGCAAGACATTTATCAAAGTAATGCCGAAGGACTATAAGCGAATGTTGACAGCTTTCGAGCAGATGAAAGCCAACGGTCTAAGTGGTGAAGAAGCGATCATGGCTGCTTTTTCGGAAAATAGTCTAGATTTAGCCCGTGTTGGCGGGAATTAGGAGGAATTAGGATGGGTAAACCCACTGGATTTTTAGAGTATCTACGTAAGATGCCAACAGACATTGCTCCAGGAAAACGCATCCAAGACTGGCAGGAGTTTCATAACCAGCTCTGTTCCCAGGAGTTAGCGCAACAAGGCGCTCGTTGTATGGATTGCGGCACGCCCTACTGCCATACAGGAACATTACTGGCTGGAATGGTTTCGGGATGTCCCATTAACAATTTGATTCCCGAATGGAACGAGTTAATCTACCATGGCCATTGGCAAGAGGCTTTAGCAAGATTGCAGAAGACGAATAACTTTCCCGAATTTACAGGACGTGTTTGTCCTGCGCCCTGTGAAGGGTCGTGTACCGTAGCCCTCAATGATGATGCAGTAACGATTAAGAATATTGAATGTGCCATAGTGGATCGGGGGTTTGCTGAGGGGTGGATTGTGCCTCGGCCACCTAGTTTCCGAACAGGAAAACAGATAGCCGTAGTGGGATCAGGTCCTGCTGGCCTTGCTTGTGCGGATCAATTGAACAAGGCTGGTCATCAGGTTACTGTGATCGAACGAGCAGATCGAATTGGTGGTTTATTAATGTATGGTATACCTAATATGAAGCTGGATAAGAAACGTATTCAGCGACGTGTGGACATACTAACAGCAGAAGGAATCCAATTTGTTACTGGGACCGAAGTGGGTAAGGACTATCCAATGGATCAACTGCTAGCAAGCTACGATGCCATAGTCCTTTGTGCAGGAGCTACCAAGCCAAGGGATTTGCTTGTTCCTGGTCGCGAGTTAAAAGGGATTCACTTCGCAGTGGACTTTTTGCAAAGTAGCACAAAGAGTCTCCTAGATTCTAGCACTACCGACCATGAACATATGTCTGCTAGTAAGCGGGACGTAGTAGTGATCGGTGGTGGTGATACAGGGACGGATTGTGTTGGTACATCTATTCGTCAAGGTTGTCAGAGTATCGTACAGTTTGAAATTATGTCCCAGTTAGCTCCAGAGCGAGTAGTTGATAATCCTTGGCCCCAATGGCCCATGATCCACCGAGTTGATTATGGGCAAGAGGAAGCAATCGCACTTTATGGCCGGGATCCGCGAGAGTATGCTATTATGACTAAGCGGTTTGATGGGGATGACCAAGGATGGGTACGTGCAGTGCATACAGTGAAGATTTGCTGGGAGCGCGACACAAACGGTCGTTTGGTGCCTCAGGAAATACCTGGAACAGAGCAGGTTTGGCCCACACAATTCGTACTACTGGCTATGGGTTTTCTCGGGCCGGAGACTACATTAGTGGAACAAATTGGTCTCACCCAGGATGCCCGTTCTAATGTAAAGGCTGTCCATGGTTCCCACGGTACCAATGTAGATAAGCTGTTTGTAGCTGGTGATATGCGGCGGGGACAAAGCCTAGTGGTTTGGGCGATTGAAGAGGGCCGCGCTGCAGCAAAAGAGTGCGATCGTTATTTGATGGGAGAGTCCTATCTGACTTGACAATAGGTTCTACTGATCTTCATGGCTTCGGTAGTGTTGTTCATGGTTGTTTGACGATATGGTGTCGCACAGATATTTATTATAAATATGGTTAATGAACACGGGTGCCGTGAACCGAGTGTCCGGAAATAACTCAGGTTGAATCATCAAAAAAAGCGGGTGCCGGGCACTCGCTTTTCTATGTTGTCCCTTTCTAAAACAGTCCAATCATGATATATCCAATTAAGACACCAACCACTCCACCATAAATGCCGTGATGGCTACCCTCAGAATGAAGGTGGGCTTCAGGTAGTAACTCATCAAAGGAGATATAGAGCATAGCACCAGCTGCAAAACCTAGAGATATGGTGAGAAATGCAGGGGAAATATCGCTAATTAGTGCACCTAGAAGCGCACCAAGACCGACAGGCACACCAGCTATAAACGTAGCTAGGACCACTTTACTGGTACCCATTCCTCCAGCCCATAGAGGTACAGCCATGGCTATCCCTTCGGGAATATTGTGAAGCGCTAGGATAATCGCTAATGTAACACCTAATGATTCATTAGAACTAAATCCCGCCCCGATCGCAATTCCCTCGGGGAAGTTATGTAAAGCAATACCGAATGCTAACAGATAACCCATTCTCGTAAGCTTTGCGGCACCTTCTTGGGATCCTCCATGGTGAATGTGGGGAAAGTAGTTGTCTAATAGGATTAAGAGTCCCACCCCGAGTATTAGACCCACCATGGCCAGAAACAAGCTTCCTTCTTCTAGGGCTTCTGGGATTAATTCTGCAAACACAACAGCAAGCATAATTCCACCCGCGAAGCCTAAATAGAAGGCTAATGCTTGTCTGCTAGGTCGGCCAATCAGTGCAGTTATAACTCCACCGGCGCCTGTTCCCAAGATCCCTGCGGCTAAACCAATTAATGCTATTTGTAGTACACTCATCCGTAGATCATCTCCGTTTCTCGATCAGTATAGTATATACTTCTACAGACAAATAATCATTCCTGTTAATTGGTGGCTATGAATGCTATTTTCTACCATATTACCAAGGAATTGTCCTATTGGGGGGGAACAAATCAACCTTCAATTCCTTCTTGGCAGCCGAATCCAACACAGCCTACACAACCTAGACCAACTCAACCATCCCAGCCTGTGCAGCCACAACCTAGGCCAACACAACCAACACTGGCACCCAGTGGGCCAATTTCTCCATCACCTCGGCAAATTCCAAGACCTAGCCCGCATCTGACCTCCGCCGAACAGCAGTTGATTCGCTTGGTCAATGAAGAGCGTGCCCGTCATGGATTACATCCTCTGCAAGTGGACCAAACCTTAGTCCGATTTGCCAAGGATAAAAGCCGCCAGATGGCAACCAACCGCAGTGTTACTCATGGATCTCGTCTAGCCTTAGAACAAAACCTGCGTCAAGCTAGTGTTAGCTTTGTTCGAGTCGGAGAGAACATTGCCCAAAGCACCAGTGTGGAAGGAGTTCATCGCGGACTGCTAAATAGTACCAAAGGGCACCGAGATAACATCCTAAGTAGTACGCATACCCATATCGGTGTTGGGATTGTCCAATATGGAACTTCCTATTATGCAACACAATTATTCATTCAACGATAAGCTTAGAAAAAGGCTAGGACTTCGTGTCCTGACCTTTTTTTAGGTTTTTACCTCTTAAAGAAATACTAGAACCCTTCTCCTTCTTCTTAAATCCCAATTAGTTTATTTAGTTCTCGTTGATAGGTTTCAACTTTTAAATCTAGTACATCCTGGACCTCAACCGGTCCACCAACGGCAGCCGACTCGTATACGGCCATGGGAATGGCCATCGCTTTATACCCCGTCCATGCGTCCACTTCAAAGGCACCTCGGCCAAGGATAGCATCAATGAACTGTTTGTCTTCAATAGCCATAGTTGCCGTAATCCCTAAAGGGAATAACTGCTCTTTCTCATCAGCCTTTAACGAGTTCAAATAAGTATCAATCATTTCCTTCCAGCTCAGCCCACCGCTTTGACCTTCTCGAGGTAGAATGCCTTCATTCCAGGATAGCGCCCCCTCAGAACCATAGAGTACGCACGAGCGATCGACTCGACCTGGTGCGGATCGAGATACCACCCATGTCCCTAGTACACCATTGGAAAATTCTAAGATAGCGGAAGTGGTATCTTCTAGGTTTGATTCCACGGGTTCTTGTAAATTATTCGGGTCAATTGATTTTAACGATCGCGTCGGCCGATAGCGAGGTAATTCGCTATTTTTGGCTTCCTCAAATTCTTCCACGCTTTTATACGAGATATATTTAATGGGATCATAGGTTTTTGATACAGCGGTAACTCGCTTTATATCGCTAATATGTAGCTGCCATAAGTCGGAGAAATGAACTCCTCCATCGATAGTCCAACCACCAGAGGCGATTTCCTTGTGATCCCGCCACTGCCAATACCATTTACGTTCTCCGATATCCATCCAGTTTAGTAAGCGAGGTGTACCAATCCGTCCACTCTTAATTGCCCAACTGACAGCGCGTTCAGCCGGTGCCATCCTGTAGTTCTCGGCTACATGAAGAAGCTTATCTGTTTTCTTGGCATGATCCATCATGAGACGACCAGCTCTGAGTGTTAAGCCCAAAGGCTTTTCCGTTGATACTTGCTTACCGGCGCTCATAGCATCCATTGCGATTTGATGATGGTTTTCATGTGTTGTATAAATGGTCACAGCATCAATAGCTGTTTCCTTAGCTAACATCTCCCGGTAATCTTTGTATACTGCAGGTTTTGTTCCTAAAACTTCCTCAAATCGGGTAGCCATTGCTTCCGCTCGAGATTGCACTAGATCACAACAGGCTACAATAGTAAAATCGCGGTAACCTTTTTCGTGTAACTCCTTTAAGCCATTGAAATGAGCACCGGCAATGCCTCCACAGCCGATGTACGCTAAATTTACTTTTGGCATGGGTTTT
The DNA here is from genome assembly GCA_007116995.1 of Limnochordia bacterium. Classification (GTDB taxonomy): domain Bacteria; phylum Bacillota; class Limnochordia; order Darwinibacteriales; family DTU012; genus CSBR16-202. The sequence goes on along the minus strand of SKHL01000160.1, from coordinate 11,779 downwards.
AGACTCCTCCTGATTTGATCTACGGATATGTATTCCCACGGGGTTATAGCGCCCCGTGTCTAGAAAGCGAATAATCTCTAGCGGAGTATCTACATAGAATCCTTTTTCTCCGACAATTTCCAGATCCAGATTACCATTACGGTTTCTACTAGGCAACATTGCACTATGAACTCATCAAACTCAGCAGCTGAAGCTTTACGGGCTTTAGCTAACGCTGAACTACAGGATGGATCGAGGGTAATCCAGCTGTCTTCTAATAAAACAGATACTACGCCGTGATGCTTGCTAAGAGACGGAGCATACTCTGGGGATTCTCTCGACTATGAATCCGTAATTCTAAATAACTAAGGCGAGCGGGTATTTTTTCAGCTCTGCAAAAAGCAGCTAACAAATTGGCTTTCCCAATACTACAGCCATAGCCATGGGTTAACACTTCCGACGCTTTTAGGGGATTAATCACATCGGGGCTAATCTGTGATTTTATGGTATCGCGCACAAATTGAAATAGAAACTTGACTTTTTGGCAGTCGTTGTTTTTTTTAATCGGGAATCGTTTCAACTCCCATTGAATATTAGATGCTTGGTAATCCACATAATTTGTGGGTTCTAGAAATTGCTGCATGAATTACTCCCTCCAATTATTTGCATGGTAAGGAAGGCGCATAGAAAAACCACAAAGCGCTTGTGGTAACGACACTAGGCCCTCTCTTCAAAGCCTACGAGGTTAGCTGAAGGGTTAGATCTGAAGAGTGCTCCACTGGTATGCAAGTTTCACCCCGAACAATGGGTCCCCCGTTATCCTTCGGATATTCGGCTTATATAAAAACTCATGATACAACTGCTATATACCGATGGACGCAGAATTGCAACCACTATCAACAGTCATTTAACAGTCATTTATTGCTGTTTACGTCCAATTTCTTTAAAGTAGGCGATTCGGTCTCCTAACTCTGGATATTTAGCGATAGCTTGTGGTTGAAACATGCCTTGGCTGATATCCTTAGTGGCGACTCGTTCATGTCCAATTAAGGCCCAGGTCGAGTCAATTAGATTGGTAAACTCTTTTTGCAGTAAGGCATCACAAATGAATGATTGTCGAGGAGAGTTAATATCTTCACCACTAATCTCGAAGAAGCCGTGCTGTTGACAGAGAGATTTTAACCGTAATAATTGTGTAAGGGTGTTGCGAGATGGCATGTATGTTATCGCGTTAAAGCCTAGGTCCTGTAAAACGGCGAATAACAGATCCAGATAATCATCTTCAAATTTCTGACTCTTTTTGTCTCCTGTGACGGAATCTCCTACATCACCTAAATATGCGTAGGCGGAAATACTGCCAATTTCTTGAGATAGGCGGATCACATCTCGAATATCGGGACATTCTGCTGTGGCTGGAATATAAAAGGCTTTTACTAGGTCTCCCTTAAGCACGCCCAATAGGTCATAGGGATAGTACCGATTATCGGAATCCAGTAAGTAATCTTCGAGTTTTTTACCAAACTCCAGTTTCAGGGTATTCTTCAAGAAGTCTACTAATACTCGCCCCCGACCATAGGTAGTAATTAGTTTATGTGCTAGCGCGAAAAGTATATGACGCTCGGTGATGCTACCTCCGGCCTGGGCCATGGATAGAGGTTTTACATCTTGATCAAAGCTAAGATGGATATTATGGGGGGCAAAAAGATCATTAAGCCTAGCCACCATCTTTTGGTTACGGATATTTCGCTCTTGACGATAGGGTGTAAAAAAATCTGTTACCTTACCGATCTGACTGTGAGGGATTCCATGCAGTGCTAGATAGGCAATGGATTTTTGGTCCGGATTATTGATCAACCGACCATTTAAGGGTGTTTGTGAAAAATCAGCGCGACACTCTATCCCTATTGTTGTGGCTAATGATATAATCTTACCAGCTGCAGTAAATTCCTCAGCTCCACTAATGGAGTCATGGTCCATTATGCCGGCTGTTGTAAGACCAGCATTATAGGCCATCCAGACTGCTTTCGTTGGTGAATAGGGCGAAAAAGAGTAAGTGGTGTGGATATGATTATTTACAGAACCAGTAGACTTACTAACCGGTAGTTCACCGCTGTTAATCTGTCTGACAAGCTCAGTTAAGCTCGCTAGACGTACCTTGATCTGTTCATGGTTTAGGTTATTGATTAGTTGCATAGTGGGTTCTTTCATTTTGATTCTCCTAATACCTGATAGATTAAAGACCAAGGGAATGAAGGATATTAGCCTCCACTCCCTTGTCTTTTCCGGATAAATATTATACGCCTAATTTTTGGGTACGGATCAGCTCATTCTTTGTGTAATTGGTCGTCACGACATGCCCGTCTAGAGGTAGAATCTTCTCATGGATAGCATCAATAAACCACTCAGGTTGTGGGAAGAAGAAAGATTCTAGTTCATGGGATGGGGTAATCCAGTTACGCGCACCAATTACCACTGGTGGAGCATCTAGGTAATCAAAGGCAAGCTCACTAATGTTTTGTGCTATATCTTTTAGATGAGAACCACGTTCACATGCATCACTAGCTAGTAGGATTCGACCTGTCTTTTGCACTGATTCAATTACTTTCTCATAATTAAAGGGCACGATAGAACGAGCGTCAATTACTTCGGCAGATAAACCATATTTATCCGCTAGAATCTTGGCTGCGTCAAGAGCTCGGTATAAAGTGGCTCCAATAGTTAGGATGGTTACATCCTTACCTGATTTTTTCACATCCGGTTCTCCAATCGGTACTTTATAGTATCCTTCAGGTACACCATCGGGTTGGAACATCTCACCTATGTCATAAATTCGTTGACTTTCAAAGAAAATGACCGGATCTGTACCCGCTAACGCACTGTTCATCAGCCCTTTCGCATCATAAGGTGTTGCAGGGAAGACTACCTTTAGGCCAGGGATATGAGCGGCTAATGACGTCCAGTCTTGGGAATGCTGGGCACCATATTTAGAACCGACCGATACTCGTAGCACTAGAGGCATAGTTAAGACACCGGCACTCATCGATTGCCACTTGGCCATTTGATTAAAGACTTCATCACCGGCCCGGCCTAAAAAGTCACAGTACATTAATTCAGCAATGACTCGACCGCCGGACATGGCATAGCCCACAGCTGAACCAGCAATGGCTGCTTCGGAAATAGGGGAGTTAAAGAATCGATGATAGGGAAGCGATTCGGTTAATCCTTTGTATACAGCAAAAGCGCCGTCCCAATCGCGATTATCTTCTCCGTAGGCGATTAGGGTAGGGTCTTGATAGAATTTATCAATGATCGCTTCAAACAGACCGTCACGTAATTGGTACATGCGAGCTTTTGGGACAGGTTTGCCGTCAACTTCAGCCGTGCGAGCCTTCTTTTGGATCTGTTTAACTCGTGAGTTTTCCTCTTTGGGAATAAGAGTGGTGCAGGGACGATCTTCCATTCTATCCACCGTTTGGTTGGAGAGCATTAACTCGGAAATTCCATTCGGGTTCGCATTAAGATCCATCCGGGGTGATACTTTTTCATCAATAGCCAGCTTATACACTTTCAGCATGGTAGCTTTAATGCTGTCCCAGATAGTGGCAAAGTCCTGCTCTGTTCCAATTCCAGCACCAATCAATTGTTTTTGGTAGGCTGCGATTGGATCTTGATCCTCCCAAGCCTGTATCTCTTCTTTTGTGCGATAGCTAGATGCATCGGAAGGTGAGTGTCCTGTAATTCGATAGGTAAGAGTGTCCAGTAGAACAGGGCCTTCATTATTTTCAATGATAGCCTTCTTACGGCGAATCGCATCGATCACAGCTAATGGGTTGTATCCATCTACTCGCTCTGCGTGCATCTGATTAGGAGTTATGCCAGCACCAATACGAGCTAGTACGCCATAAGCCATGGTTTCACCAGCTGTTTGACCACCCATACCATACTGGTTGTTAAAGACATTAAAGATGATTGGTAAACCGCCTTTAAATCCTTCTTCCCATAACTCTCGGAACTGATCCATAGCAGCAAAGTTAAACGACTCCCAAACGGGACCGCAGCCAAGAGATCCGTCACCGATATTAGCGATAACTATGCCACTTTTCTGGTTTGCCTTCTTATATAAAGCAGAACCAGTGGCGATTGGTGCACTTCCGCCTACGATTGCGTTATTTGGATAAATACCAAAGGGGGTAAAGAAGGCATGCATAGAGCCACCTAAGCCCTTGTGGAACCCAGTAGTTCGCCCAAATATTTCAGCTAATGCACCATAAAGCAGAAATTTTATTGCTAGATCCTTAGTCGATTCTCCCTGGGCTACCTCTTCTACAACCTTAAGGATAGAACCGCCGAAAAACTCCTTCATTACTTGCATTAACTCATCGTCGGGAAGTTTTTCAATGGCCGACAATCCTTTTGCCAAGATTTCACCATGGCTCCGATGGGAACCAAAGATAAAGTCGTTCTTGTCTAATAGACAAGCTTGGCCCACAGCTGAAGCTTCTTGTCCCACCGATAAATGGGCGGGACCAGGGTAATTATATTCCACATCGGCGTATTGATTTGTTGTCTTGATCAGGTTGAGCATTGTTTCGAACTCACGGATAAAAGCCATGTCACGAAATATCCGGAGAAAATCAGCGTTAGAAAAACTTCCTTGCTCATCCTTAATGGATTTGTTGTATTGATTGATTGGGATATCTGTAAATTTCTCTACTCCACTTTTCCGTACTTCGGCGGGATTAATATTTAGTACTCTAGGCATTCTTTTTCTTCCTCTCTATATTAGACTTCAAATATCGCTTCACGAATTGCTTCCGAAACAGTGGGATGGGGAAAGACGATCTCTTTGATGTCTTCAATGCGCATCTCCATCTCCATCATGATCGCAGCACCGTAGATAATTTCCGATGCGTAATTGCCAATCATGTGTACGCCAATAAGATGACGGTACTGTTTGTCAACAAGGACTTTACAGATTCCATCGCCACCCTCGTTTTCGGCTACATAGCGACCGCTATATCGCATAGAAACAGTGGCCACATCAAAGTCAAGGCCCTTCTCGCGAGCAGTCTCTTCCGTTTCCCCTAGAGATACAACTTCTGGGTTAGTATAAATAACAGAGGGAATGGTATGGTAGCGCACTTGATCTTTTTTGCCAAGGATAGTATTAATGCACACCTCTGCTTCACGATAGGCCGTATGGGCGAGCATAGAGTATCCGTTTACATCACCAGCAGCATAGACATTAGGAATATTGGTTCTCGTTGTTTCGTCCACCTTGATTCCACCTCGTACAAGCTCGACACCTAGTTTTTCTAGACCGAAACCCTCCACGACAGGACGACGACCAATACTCATAAGTATTTTATCTGCTTGAATAGAGAACTGCTGATTTTTATGTTCATAAACAACACCATCAGCATTAATCGCCGTTACTTTTGAGCTTAACTGAAACTGAATTCCTTTTTTCTGGTAGTTCTTCATTAAGATCGAGGCTATGTCGGAATCCGTATATCCAGCGATATGATCAAGCATTTCAATTATGGTAACGGAGCTACCTGCGGAGTTAAAGTACGAGGCCATTTCTAGTCCTATTACTCCTCCACCAATGATCACGAGGGAACTAGGAATTTCATTTAAGTCTAAAATCTCACGGTTAGTGAGCACATGACCTGCAGCTAGACCATCTTCAGTCCCTGGAATTGGAGGGGTTATAGGTAGAGAACCTGTGGCGATTAATACCCGCTTTCCTGAGTATGTAGTGTTGTCTACCTGGACTCGGAACTCCTCGCCGGATTTGCCTAGTATTTCTCCAAATCCATCCACCATATCCACGTGATAGGACTTTAGTTTGCTACGAATTCCTCCCACGAGAGTTTTTACCACTTTGTTTTTCCTGGTGACTACTGTTTTGTGATCAAGCATAGCATGATCTGTTGTAATCCCATACTTTTTACTATGGCGGGCATAATCATAGATTTTTGCTGAATAGAGCAGGGTTTTGGAAGGAATACATCCCTCGTTGAGACAAACGCCGCCCAAAAACCGTTTTTCAATTAACAGGGTTTTCAGTCCGGCATGACCTGCTCGTTCACAGGCTAGATAACCGGCCGGGCCACCCCCAAGTACGATTAAATCATAACTCATTTTTCGTAACCACCTTACCTATTAGGAGTTTGCTTGGTGCTCATCGACTTAACAAAACCGAAAAACTCTCTAGATTTCTGCCCAGCTCAGCTAAGAATCTGGCTGCTGGTGCCCCATCTAGAGCCCTGTGATCAAAGGTGAGAGACAGGCCCATGGCTGGGTAGTGGAGGATTTCTCCATCTACTTCCCGTGCTTTATACTCAATGGTGTTTACACCTAGAATACCCGTCTGGGGCGGATTAAGCACTGGAGTAAAGGACTCAATTCCTAATGTGCCTAAATTTGTTATCGTAAAAGTAGCTCCTTGAAGGCTATCTGGGTCAACCGCTCCCTTTTGGCAAGATGTGGCTAATTCTTTTACTTCACTAGATATCTGGTTCAATGATTTCAAATCGGCATTAAAGACGGTGGGAACCATTAGTCCTCGCTCTGTATCAACGGCAATACCTAAATGAGCATGTCGAAATAGCCGCATGCTATCTCCTAGGAAGTGAGCATTTAGATCCGGATGATTCAGTAATGTGCGGCTCACAGCATATAGAATGATATCATTGAGTGTAATATTGGCCAATCCCATTGCTTCTTGGCTCGCCTTCAACTGCTTACGATAGGCTAAGATCGCTGTAGCATCGAAGCTATTATGTAAGGTTAGTTGGGCTGTGGTACTGATGGATTGGTGCATAGCTTTGGCAATAACCTTGCGCATATTGCTCAGTTTTACATCCTGATAGGCATTGTCTATTAGTTGGTTGTCCCCTGATGGAGTAGTTACTGGTGATTGCTGAAGATCCAATGTGGTCACTCGTCCACCTAGTCCAGTCCCAGTCAATTCTTGACCAGCTTGTAGATAGCCTTCTTTTGCTGCGGGTGTGGCTTGATGTCCTGTTGCGATTAATTTTTCAATATCTCTTTGAATCACACGGCCTTCTGGACCCGTGGCAGTAGCTAAGCGCGTATCCACATTGCGTCTTTTAGCTAAATTTCTGGCTCTCGGAGATATTTTTTGATCTCCTGTTGTCAGTTGCGTTACAGAGTCCTCCACTAATGGAGCATCTTGCTGTGTCTGGGATGTACCTGAATCTGGTGTTGAGTCCATTTTTACATCCTCGGCGGGCGTGTCTGAGCTGGAATTCGGTCGTAAGTCTGCGACATCCTCTCCTGCTTGGCCAATCACTGCCACAGCAGTAAGAACAGGAACATCTTCTTCTTCAGCGAAGAAAACCTCTAATAAAACTCCGGCCTCCTTTGCTTCTTCTTCAAAACTTGCTTTGTCCGTTTCGTAAGAGAATAGAATATCTCCAACTTCCACCTGATCCCCTTTTTGCTTATGCCATTCAGTAATGATACAGCTTTCTACTGATTGGCCCTGGCGCGGCATAATTACTGGTGTTGCCATAGGTATTCCTCCTTCTGTTTTAAGATGGCTTCTCTGAATATAGTTCCATAAGGCTTATTTTGCAGGAATGTAGTTTACTACTTCTTCTGCATGATAGGAACTGCGTACTAATGGGGAGGAAGCCACATATTTAAATCCTAACTCTAGTGCGATTTGCTTATATCGTTCAAAGACCACAGGATCGATATATTCTACGACTGGATGATGAAGTTTCGATGGTGCTAAGTACTGCCCAATGGTGAGTAAGTCACAATCTACTGTGCGTAAATCTTGCAGGACGCGGATTACTTCAGACTCACCTTCACCGAGACCTAACATGATTCCAGATTTCGTCAATATATTCGATGTAAAAAGTTTAACGTTCCTTAACAGTTCTAGCGATCGAGCATACACTGCCATAGGCCGAACTGTGGGGTATAGGCGGGGAACGGTTTCTATATTGTGATTAAGAATGTCGGGTTCGGCTTGCACAACGGATTTTAATGCTGGTTCACTTCCGCCAAAATCGGGAATCAGTACTTCAACGACCACTTGGCTATCTTGGGTACGAATTGCATCGATGACATCAGCGAAATGGGTACTGCCCCCATCTGCTAGATCATCTCTTGTAACCGAGGTGATCACTACATGCTTGAGCTTAAGCTGGGCCACTGCAACTGCTACATTTCTTGGTTCCTGGGGATCTAAGGGTTGAGGAAGATTTTTTTCTACATTACAAAAGGTACAGTTGCGGGTACAGATTCTACCTAAAATCATGAAAGTCGCTGTTTTGCGTCCAAAACATTCCATGATATTTGGGCAACTCGCTTCTTGACAGACTGTATGCAAGGACAGCTTCTTAAGCAATTTGTGTACTTCCATGGCTTCATCGGTGCTACGATGACGCACTTTTAACCATTCCGGTTTACGGGTTTGCATTATGTGAACTCCCTAGTAATTCGGCTAACATCTCTGGTAATATCTCCTGTGGTGCCTGTCTAAATGTAGTACAAAAATAGTTTACTACTTGCTTGTTTACGGTTGACCAAGAAACTTCCTTTCCTACTAGAGCTTGCAGGGATGTAACTCCCTTATCCATAATTCCACAGGGGTGAATCCACTGAAAGTGAGTGAGATTTGTATTTACATTAAAAGCGAACCCATGCATGCTCACCCACCGTTTAATAGCAAATCCAATCGCTGTTATCTTTTGGGTACCCACCCATACTCCTGTGTATTGTTGATCCCTCATTGCGCAAATGCCATATTCATGCTGAAGCAGTTGGATAAACACATCCTCCACGTTGCGGATGAATTTACGAATGTCTTTACCGTGGTTAGTTAGATCTAAAATGGGATATCCCACAATTTGACCTGGTCCATGATAGGTAACGTCTCCACCGCGGTTTGTCTCGTGGATTTGGATGCCTTGCCGGTTAAGATTGTCTATGGATGCAATAATATTAGCTCGTTTGGCTTGCTTACCTAAGGTGATTACTGGATAATGCTCTAATAGAAGCAACGTATCTGGAATGATATTTTGTTGGCGTAATGTGAGTAGACGATATTGTAGAGCTTGGGCATCTTCATACCCTATTTTTCCCAAATAGCAGTATTGAAGTTTCACTGAATCACCTCGCTGCAGTCGTGCAGATCCCTCTGAATTGTTAGGGATCTGCTGGGCTTGCTAGCTTAGATTTTCTTGGCGTTCGCTAGCAGGTATTTCTCAGCTTCACTGCACCATAATCCGTTGTGTCTACTGACAATCTCGGCTAGTTTCTGCGATAAGGGATCCTTCCCTTGCCCCAGTTCATCGATGGCGGTCAGTTCCATATCAATATTGGTGTAGACTAGCTTTTTACCACCGGGAATCTGAGGTAGGCTAATCGTTGTATCGACTACACTGTTTAACCCGCCCACGTGAGTAATCATGGCCGATGGGTTTATCTTGCCGGTTTCCATCATTTGTAGTGACTCCACCATGTCATCGGTGTTGCCACCGCTAGTGCCCGCCACATGGGTAGAAGCATAATGCACGTTATAGAAATTAAATTCTGCTGTGAAGTTGGGATTGGTTGGGCCAGCAAAGAAGTTTAGGCAACCATCTTTCGCTAAAATGGCATCGCCTTGTTCGATGACAGGGCGTACTGGAGCATAAACGAACACATCGTCATACCCAACTCCATCTGTTAATTTCATCAAATATGCGGTGGCATTATCGATATTCTGGGTATTTACATACTTTAGTACAACTCCATTATTAGCTGCCTCTTTAACGGTATAGATGCTAGCCGCTCGATCAAGACGTGCTTGATCAATATCAGTAACTACTACTAGTTTCGGTTTACGATCACAATGAATAGCATAGTCAATCGCGCCTAAACCCATAGGGCCTGCTCCTGCCAGAATAGCCATGTTTCCTTGGGGTACAATGCCCATATTATGCACATAACTGCCATTTTCTGTGTGGTAATTGGCATGGTAGGCCCCAACAATACAGGACATAGGCTCCGATAGGGAACCATAGAAATAGGAATCACCCTTATACTCCAAAAGACAGCCTAGTTCCATTACCTCATTGGGAATGATAATGTATGTTGCTGAGCCTCCAGTGTATGGATAGGAGTAACCGGGCGCTGCTAGAGAGCCTTTGTAATTGAGGGCTGGTTGAATGGCGAATTTATTGCCTGGTTTGAACTTATCTGTCCACTTAGCTCCCACTTCTATGATTTCTCCACAAAATTCATGGCCTATGATGATAGGATTGTCACTGACATTATCAGGAACCCTTTTATGGTCACGGCCCTGAATAGAGGCCTTATAGGAGGACATACAGATACTATCAGATACTATGTGTGCTAAGATTTGGTCGTCTTTAATCGCTGGCAACTCGAATTCTTCAAGGCGCAAATCGTTCTTTCCATATAAACGTACAGCTTTGGTTAGCATAATTAACTCCTCTCAATTTGGATACACGTAGAAATCTGCCAAAACTATGGTATTTCTAGTGGGTCTCATAGGACTCACTAGTGATTATTATACCATATTTACTTTATTGTAGCATCTTCATTTTCGATAAGATTTAGTAAAATCCATTGGTGAATGCTACAATATTGCTTCGCGACCTTGGGTATACCAAACTCTTGGTATACGAGAAAAATTACCTAGGTCCAGGATCATTAGACTGTTTATACTGATATTTTTTTGGGAATGCTTGTTTTATGGACTTTTTGCAGTGCAATCACGGGGTCTATCTAGGAAAATAAAGCGAATTATGGTATAATCCAGATGGTAGAATTATACAGCGTCTGATTGGTGAATCAATTAATACAGTTAGAGAAAAAGAGGGGGATTCCTTCTTTTTTAATGACCGATCATGTAGACCAAGCAGGAATTACGAAAATGAAAGGATGAGAATGATGGGTAGTAGTCGTGAGTATCAACGGTTAAGTGGCCAGGTAGCAGTGGTAACAGGTGGAGGACAAGGGTTAGGTGCAGCCCTGGTAGCACGTTTAGTGGAAGAGGGAGCAAAGGTGGTCATAGCAGACATTAATCTTGATGCAGCTAACCATGTAGCTAAGGATCTTGAGAGTGTAGTCGCTATGCAAGTAGATGTGACTGACTATAGCCAATGCGAAAGAATGGCCCAAAAGGCCATGGATACCTTTGGCCGTTTGGACCTGCTAGTGGTAAATGCTGCCATTTTAATAGCCAAGCCTGTGCATGAGTTTACTAGCGAAGAGTGGCAAAAAGTTGTTGAAGTGAATTTAGCAGGGTATTTTCATTGTGCCAAAGCAGTAGTACCGATTATGCTGAAACAAGGTAGTGGAAATATAGTGCAAATCAACAGTAAATCTGGGAAGAAAGGGTCAGCGAAAAACTCGGCCTATGCCGCATCCAAGTTTGGAGGGATCGGTTTAACACAAAGCTTAGCGTTGGAGTTAGCCGATAAAAACATTCGGGTAAACTCACTTTGTCCTGGAAATATGTTAGATTCTCCTTTATGGGTTAACAGTCTGTATGAGCAATACGCTAAGAACCAAGGAATTACCAAAGAGGAAGTACGGCAAAAATACTTAAATCAGGTTCCTATGAAACGGGGTTGCACTTATGATGATGTAGCGAATGTGATGATATTTTTAGCCTCGAGTGAGAGTAGTTATATGACAGGTCAAGCCATTAATGTAACTGGTGGTCAAGAAATGAAATAATAAGGAACGCCCTGGAGAATAGAGAACTTCAGGGCGTTTTTTCATACTATATGTTGTTCTTCTGGCT
>SKHL01000322.1 GCA_007116995.1 Limnochordia bacterium | reverse complement strand
TTTTTAATTCCTGTGCAAGGGACTATCTGTCTCTTTTTCAGAAAAAGCTTAATGCTTACTGATTTATAGGCGCACAAAGAAAGCGATCCATCCTGTGTGGATCGCTCTCTTTCATCTAATTAGTTCAGCTTTAGAATTTAACAGAAATACCAGCTTTAGCCGTTGTTCCTAATACTACATCTTCGTCAGCATAGTTTCCGCCAACACGCTCAACAGCTAAGCTAACACCGTTAGGAGCATTGAATTCTGCACCGGCTGTGTAACCGATTGTCTCTCTGTCAGCTACAGTTACTGCAGTACTTAATTCTAACCCGTTAATTGCAGGAACCATACCAAGAGTAGTCTGGGCACCGACAGTGTGACTTACACCATTTCCCGGAACCCAAGTTCCTTTGTAGCTAGTATCCACCTCTAAGCCTTCAGCAGCAGTAAAGGTCTTAGCTGCACCAAAGCTTGTCTTATTGGTTCTAATCTGTTCTTCACCTTTGTTTACATCAATCACTGTTTGTACATTTAAATCATATCCTTCTACTTCAGTGCGAGCAGCTAAGATAGCTTCTTCAAACATTTGATCATAATCAGCATGGATGTACACTCCTTGTTGCTCAGTAGCTACACCAATATAGATTCCTTTATCTTGACGATCTCCCTCGTGTACCCAGTTTTGACCTTGGTCATTTCTATTATTTTTATTAGCAATATAGGCTGGTTTCCATTTATTGGTGATGGAACGGTATCCACCGTGTACACTAGTGCTTTCGTCTACTTGATACTCAGCACCTACTACGAAAAGACGCTCTAAACCAGCAAGGCCATTAGCTTCTTCCCCGTCTACTTCTTCAGCAAAATCTTTTTGGGTGGTAAAGCCAGCCCCTACCACTAAATTCTCCATAGGACGAGCAACTCCATCAATAACAAAGTGGAAGCCATTATTGTCATGAATAATGGTGGATCCAGCTTGTGCATCTTGTACGCTCACATCTGCGCGCATACCTTTGATTTCATTTTCTTCGGTAGGAATACTGTAGAAACCATTTAAACTAGCAGGACCAACTTGCATGTTACTTACACTAACACCATATTCGCCATCTACTTTTGCAAAGGGACCATAGTTAATGTCTAAGCTACCAAAACGAGTCGTAGCTTCAGGTCCGCCATACCAAAAGGCACCATCTGTTTCAATATAGGCTTTCTTCAGCGCTAGTTTACTAGCATCAAGTTCTAAATCAAGACCTGTTTTGTTTTCGTCTTTAATTCCGAACTCCACAACGGCTCTGGTCTTTTCTTCACCAGTCTTTAGGCCGAAGTTTAACTCTAATTCAGAACTAGGACTTACTTGGACTACTGCATCTTCTTCTACACCTTTATGCCAATCGAGATTAGTTTCCAAAGAACCATTGAAATTGATCCCAGCAGCAGCTGAGCCAGAAACGACTAAAACAAGTACTGTAGATAAAGCTATGATTGACTTTTTCATTGTTAGTTATATCCCCCTTAGGATTATGGTTAATCTTGTGTGTCTTAACTGCGTTGATTGTCTCATTTATAATACAACATAGTACGTTCTATTACTGCGAAAGCTAGGGAGACAGTTCTTGAGTATCCACGTTTCCTCAGATTGTTTCCCCATCTTAAATACGGTCATTAGTATCAATAGTAGTTCAACTAGGCTAGATATTGTAGTTTTCTATCATCCAATTTGTCCACGTCACCTTGTCTGCAATGGCGGGTGAATTTACCTCCTTTCTTCTTCTGCAAGATGTGGTTGGTATGATAAAAGATGCAAGCTTGTGGCAATTTCAATGACTAACATAAGTTAGCTATTGACGCCCAAAAAAATGGTCAATCTCAGTGCCACGCCTGTAAATATTCGCCCTTGAGAGGGAAATTCCTGCTTACAGCTGGCTGGTGGTTTTTTCCAGATAATCATCTACCTACTAGGCCCACACCTTACAATAATAACCTAGACATGTGTCTAACCCCTGAGCTGACCAATCAAATACGCTGGTGTGTCAGCATAACCGTCCCCATGGCAACATCTTGACACACAATAGCGTCTTGATACTCTAACTAATTCGCTCCCCTTGCCTAATTTCCTGCTAAAACCCTGCTAGTAGATATATCATATATAGGTACCAGCTTCCAGTTCTCAAACCTTCGCTGGTAACAACATTCGAATTGCGATATAGATCAAAAGGATGGCAAACCCCTTTTTTAATAACTCACTAGGAATATGGGGACTTACATAGGTACCTACATACGCACCAACCATACCACCTACGGCTATGAATACCGCTAAATTAAGATTGACATTCCCCTTTTGCCAATGACCAATCACACCGATCAATGCTGTTGGGATAATGATGGCCAACGAAGTACCAGCTGCTTGGGGCATACTCAAGTGAAAAAGATATAATAGAATTGGAATCAGCACAGGGCCTCCACCTATCCCCATTAGCGAACTAAGAATCCCAATTCCTAAACCAACAACCAATGCATTTGTTATCATCTTGATTCACTTTCTTTCTTAGATTTTTTTCCCACTGATTATGTACTTAGACTTGGTTACAGAAAAGGGAGTGATTTACACTCCCTTTTATACTTCAATTTTTAGCGAATTACTTCTTCTGTTTCCCGATCAAACAAGTGCATTTTATTCATGTCAAAGATTACCTCTAACCCTTCACCATCAGCAGCCTTGGTGGCTACATCCAAGCGAGCAATAAAGGTATGCTCGCCAGCGGATAGATAAACAAAAACCTCTGCACCCATGGGCTCTGTTACATCCACAAGAGTATCCACAAGAGCATCCTTATTGACTACATCTGCAATAGCAGCATCTTCGATATCCTCTGGACGAATACCAAAGATAACATCCTTATCTACGTACTTACTGAGATTTTTAAGTGTGGCTGCTTTTTCCTTAGGAATCGCCAGTTTAAATCCTTCAGCATCTACAATATAGTCACTGCCCTCTTTAATCAGAGTGGCATAAATAAAATTCATAGGTGGGCTGCCAATAAATCCAGCAACGAATACATTATTAGGATAGTTATAGATTCTTAATGGAGAATCGACTTGTTGAATAATGCCATCTTTCATAACCACAATCCGATCTCCCATGGTCATGGCTTCTGTTTGGTCATGGGTTACATAGATAACGGTGGTGCGTAAACGATTATGCAGTTTACTCAATTCCGCCCTCATCTGTACCCGCAGTTTAGCGTCTAGATTAGAAAGTGGCTCGTCCATCAAGAATACTTTAGGCTCCCGAACTATCGCCCGTCCTAGCGCAACTCGTTGGCGCTGACCACCCGACAGTTGCTTAGGTTTACGGTCAAGTAGGTTCTCAATCCCTAGTAATTTGGCTGCTTCTTTAACGCGATGGTCTATTTCTGCTTTGGGAAATTTACGAAGCTTTAACCCAAAGGCCATATTATTATAAACGTCCATATGTGGGTACAACGCATAGTTTTGGAAAACCATAGCGATATCCCGATCCTTTGGAGGAATATCATTTACTACAGTATCACCAATCGCAATAGTACCTCCAGTAATCTCTTCTAATCCGGCGACCATCCGTAAGGTTGTTGTCTTTCCACAACCAGAAGGTCCGACAAGTACTATGAACTCTTTATCTTGGATTGCTAGGTTGATGCTATTAACTGCTGTAACGTTACCATAGTTCTTTGTTACGTCCTTTAAAACAACTTGTGCCAATGTTAGGGCTCCTTTCACATAATTGGTATATTCAAAAGTATAAGCTAGATGATTATTTTTGTCTTGACTGATAAAATAACCACTATCATAATACCACAGAAAATAGAATTTGGCAAAGAAAAAGTACTTGTATTATATTAGTGTAAAACAAACCTACGTAATGCCTGGGCTACCCCAGCTTCTTCATTCGTAAATGTAACATAATCAGCCACCTTCTGAACAGCATTTCCTGCATTTCCCATGGCAACACCAACGCCAGCCCATTGTAGCATAGTAATATCATTACCACTATCGCCAATAGCCAAAACATGGTCGGCTGAAAGTCCTAGACTCTCTGCGTAACGAGCTAGTGTAAATCCTTTGCTCGCTTTTGGATGAGTAATCTCAATATATCGAGCTTTGGATCTAGTTACCTGGGCCATTTGGCCAAAATCTTGCTTCACCTGGTCTATCCGCTCATCAATTTCCTGCTCAGACCCGACAACGAGCAGCTTAGACAGGGATTTGTTTCCCTCCGCGATAAAAGTAGCCAAATCTCCCACAGAACTAGCCGGTACCTGGGCCATTTTTTTATAATATTCTACATTTTCATCAATTTGATCCACATATAAGCCATCGTCGTAATAGACATTTAATGTCCAGTTCCGTTGCTGGCAATACCTAATCACACTAAGGGCAAGATCCTGGTTAACAGCAATATGCTGCATCACTTCACCGTCAATTCGGCGGAGCATTGCACCATTGTAACTAAGGATTACCTCGTGAGAAGGTAGATTCAATTCCTGGGCATATGGTAGGGCTGACACGTGCATCCGCCCAGTAGCTAACATTACGGTAACTCCCATGGAACGGACCTGGGCGATTGCCTGCTTATCCTCTTCGGCAATCTTTAGCTGGTGATTTATTAATGTATCATCCACATCAATGGCGACTAACTCAATCATAGAAACTCTCCTTCACTCATACTAGCTCAAGCGCTTTACACAAGAGCTTACTCCAAAAAGATCTCGACTTTCTGCTTTTCATCGGGTTGATCTATTTCGAGTAACTTGCCCCTAGCTCCTGCTTGAATACTTGTAAAAATTGCATTAAAGTCTATATCCACTTGCAGTGCATCCTTAGGAATGAACTTCCAGGCGATTCGAGCCAAATGCAGGGGAATACTCACATGGGCCCGTTCTACATTATGCTCTGTCACCTTAATCACAATGTGATCAGCGGCTGAACTAGCGTCTACAGACCTTGTCCCCGATTCTACGGCCTCTAATAGTCGAGCGGCTTCCTCCACACTGATTTTTCCCTCTTTTAACATGGTCAAAATCTGCATGCGCTCCTCGCTACACGCCATCGGATTGCTCCTCTTGGCTAACGATAATCGATCCGGAACTGGTTTTTGCTTGAATTTTAATGGTCGCTTCCTCTTCAGAAACTCCATTGGCTGTCCCGCTAATGCGGTGAGTTCCAGTACGTTTCTCATTAACACTATAACTAAATTTCCCCATATCAACCTGGACTTTTCCTACTGCAGTCACAGCATCCACTGCCACACCTAAGTCATTCCCAGCCGGTAGGGCACACTTAATACTGCCATTGGTGGTAGAAAGAGACATCGTACAGGTTGGATAGGCAAAGGTAGAAAGTCTTACCTTGATTGATCCATTCGTGGACACACACTCAATCTGCTCTGCACTACCAATAACATCTAATGAGCCATTTCCTGTACGCTGGCGAATCACTTTGCTCTCCACTTCCTCTAACTTACAAGAACCATTGCTCGAGCTTACTTCTAATGTATTGGCTCTTACTCGTCGCACTCGAATTGAACCATTGGTGGTCATCACCTTGGCTATATTCATGTTAAGATTGGCTACATCTAAACGTCCATTATTTGTCATTAACTGCAAATCAAAGGTCCGCTCACAGGGTAGATAGAGATGATATGATAAGGTCACATCTGAGTAACTAAGGGTCTCGACCACAAGCTCCGTCATGTCCTCAGCTGTTTCGGCCAAAGCGATGGGAACCTGTTTTTTGCGAGCGGCGTCCCGCTCATCGCCCCGAATTTTTTGGGTTACAATCAGTTTGTAGTGTTCCTGATCCCAGGCTTCCACTTCAATGTGGCCACATACCGTCGATAGCTTTACTGGTATCATCTCTATGTCACGCTGGAAGGACCCACTAAACTCTTGAGAAAATTCGTGGGCTTCATGAACCGCCAGAAAAGGTAACTTCGCTAGGATCCGCGGCAAATTCGATAGCTTCTCTGCAAGTCCTCCCTCTAATTTCGACTCTAAAGACTTACTAAAACGCTCTGCTGCTTGCTCTACCTTTTGAGCAAATTCATCGCCTTGCTTCTCAAGCCGTCGACGGCCGCTTTCCTGATCTCGAGAATCCTTAGGGTCTGAATCGCCTAAGGCCTCTAGTAAGGCCGCAGCCTCTTGTGCGGTAATTTTACCTTCTTCTACCATTTTTAATATGAGTAAGCGTTCTTCACTCACAGCACACCCTCCTTAGTTTTCACAAAATAATTTACTTCTTTAGTAGCTTGATAGCCTCATCCGCTGTAATCTCCCCACTATCTAGAGCCTTTAAAATGTCTTTTTGGTTTTTGTCCTCGTCCCGCTCAACC
>SKHL01000040.1 GCA_007116995.1 Limnochordia bacterium | reverse complement strand
TGGATGTACATAGTAAAAATGAGACGATTGCTATTGATGATTTGGTCAAAAGTGCTCAATATGTAGTTGCCCTCATGGAACAAGCTTAAACTGGCCAAAATCAATCGCCATCGCCACCCAAGCACCGATTAAACCATAATTAAGGTGTATGCTAGAACACAAGAATTGATCTGCTTCTGAACTGCCATACTAGCACCTCGTACTCCATCAAGATAAAAGTGCGCCACCATAGGAGATTCTTGGGAGGGAATGATTATATCAGCATGTAATTCGCCACACAAAATAAATCCCCTGCTCTCAGACAAATTTTGCAGGATATGGCTAAGTATAGCCCAAATTCAGAGACGATACTATAACTCTATTTATGTGAGGTAATAGCTATGAAAACATTTACCTATCCCTCCCCTATCGGCACTCTCCATCTACACTATGGACAAAACTGCTTTGACCGGGTCATCTTTATCGACGATCTATCGACGACCACCCCGCAGACAACACAATTGCAAAAAACAGAGGTTTTACCTTCTCCCTACGCCGCTGATTTAAACCACTACTTCCAAGGCGAACTCACTACCTTTGACTGGCCGCTAAATCTAACAGGAACTCCCTTTCAGATTCGAGTTTGGCAGGAGCTGCGTCGGATACCGTTTGCCAGAGTAACTACGTATAAGGCTATAGCGTTAGCACTAGGTACCAAAGGCTATCAGGCCGTTGGGTCAGCCATTGGTGCTAACCCCCTGCCATTAATCATCCCCTGTCATCGTGTTTTGGGAACCACGGATATTGGTGGATATCACTACGGTTTGGCTGTGAAAAGACAACTATTAACCTTAGAACAAGGTTGTCAATTTTGACTGATGTATTCTCTTGTGATATCCTAAAGGTTAGTCATCTTCGGCTGAGTTTACGTCTAAACTAGAATTGGAGGATATAACAATGACAGCAACCTTTGGTTTTGATATAGATGGCGTCTTGACAGATGATGATGACGGCACCAGCAATATCTGGATGGTTGAAGCGTCCCGCTACTTTAATCGTCCATTGATTAAGCCCTCATTCTATCTACACGAAGCGGTAGGTGTGACCCGTCAGGAGATTGATAGATTCATCGAAGCAAGAAGCATGGCCATCATGGAAAATGTTAGTATCCGTCCGCACTGCTTAAACGTACTTCGCCGACTTAAGTCCGTGTATTGTGATATCCATCTAATTACAGCCCGAAAGGATTCATGTCGAAATCTTACGGAAGCATGGCTAGGGGCAAATCAAATCCCCTATGATTCATTAACAATGAAGAGCGTTAAAGACAGTCATTATTCTAAAGGCACTATCTGCCAGCACCTGGAAGTCGATCTTTTCGTTGATGATAACTACGAAAATTGCCTTGAACTAAAACAATCCGGTATTTATACCTTAATGTATCACTGTAGTCATAACCAGGATAAACAGGCTCCAGTTCCTGTCGTTAGGGATTGGCATGAAATAGAGACCAGTATCTACCAATTCCACTCAACACGAAAACAACGAGCTTAACTAGGGACCACATCCTGCAGTAGATGATAATGAACTTTGCTTGTAAAGAAGCAGCTGTCCTTTTGGATAGCTGCTTCGAAGAATATTAAACAATGGTAAACTTTCCATCACCGGTTGTTATTTCAAGTATTGTCTGCAGGAACCCCTATTCTTATGGCGAATGAAATAAATTTGACACAGTGATATGATTGACATCCAATATAACGATAACGATTATCATCAATATGAATGCGACTTGTTATTGTTAAGATAGTAAGGTTATTATTAGAACATAATAAGCTACAGAAGGGATGTGTAGTTATGCAAAACAATCATAATTTCAAGACAGGTGATTGGGAAACCACCATCGATGTTCAAGGGTTTATCCAAACCAATTATACTCCATACTCTGGGGACAGCTCCTTTTTAGTAGGCCCCACATTCCGTACAGAACAGCTATGGAAACGATGTATTGCGTTACTGCAAGAGGAATATGATAAAGATGGTGTGCTAGATATTGATTCAGCTACACCTACGACAATAGTTAGTCATAAACCTGGCTATATCGATCAAACGCTGGAATTAATTGTCGGTTTACAAACAGATGCCCCCCTTAAGCGAGCCATTAATCCATGGGGTGGTATTCGTATGGTAGAAACAGCCTGTCAGGAATACGGATACGACCTAAATGAATCTGTTACAGAAGCCTTTACAAAGTATCGCCGCACCCATAATGATGGGGTATTTAAGGCGTATACACCAACGATGAAACTATTACGAAAATCTGGAGTCTTAACTGGACTACCTGACGCATATGGACGAGGCCGAATAATTGGTGACTACCGAAGAGTACCTCTTTACGGTGTAGATTACTTAGTAAATCAACGTAAACGCACCCTAGATACACAAACATTTTTGAGTACTATGACACCAGAGATTATACAACTGCGAGAAGAGGTTAATGATCAAATTCAGTCTCTGCTAGAATTAAAAGCCATGGCCAAAAGCTATGGATATGACCTATCTCGACCGGCCCAAACCAGCCGGGATGCAGTTCAATGGTTGTACTTTGCCTATTTAGCAGCCATTAAAGAACAGAATGGTGCAGCTATGTCCCTAGGCCGGGTCAGTTCATTTCTGGATATTTATTTCGAGCGTGATCTCAAAGCAGGTAGACTAAATGAAGAACAAGTCCAAGAGCTCGTGGATGACTTGGTAATTAAGCTTCGCCTAGCCAGGCAATTACGAACACAAGCTTATAACGATCTATTCTCTGGAGATCCAAACTGGATAACAGAAGCGATCGGTGGGATGGGTATAGATCAACGCCCATTAGTCACAAAGACATCCTTTCGCTTTTTGCAGACATTACGAAACCTTGGACCAGCCCCAGAGCCAAATATGACGGTCCTGTGGTCAGCCCAGTTGCCGACAGGGTTTAAGCAGTATTGTGCACAGATATCACTAGAAACCTGTGCCATACAATATGAAAATGATGACTTGATGCGTCCGATCTACGGAGACGATTATGGTATCGCTTGTTGTGTATCAGCTATGGCTACTGGCAAGGATATCCAGTACTTTGGCGCTCGCGCCAATCTTCCCAAAGCACTATTGCTTACGTTAAACGGTGGACGAGATGAAATTAGTGGCCTGCAAGTGGCCCCTAACTATTTCCAAGCTAAACCCAATCAAGCGCTGGATTATGATCAAGTAAAAGCAGGATTTGAAAAAACTATTGCCTGGTTGGCAGAACAATATGTAGCTACGATGAATGTTATCCATTATATGCATGATAAGTATGCCTATGAAAAATTGGAAATGGCTCTTCATGATATTAACCCTCACAGCTACATGGCTTTTGGAATGGCTGGCCTTTCAGTTATTGCTGACTCACTCAGTGCGATTAAATATGGTAATGTAACACCAGCTTTCAATCAGCAAGGGTTAACAGAGGACTTCTTAATCGAAGGCGAGTTCCCCTATTTTGGTAATAATGATCCTGCTGTGGATGACTTAGCGGAAGAAGTGGTCGCAAACTTCATCACAAACTTAAGGCGATTTCCAGCTCATCGTCAGGCGGAGCACACCCTATCTATTCTTACGATTACCTCAAATGTGGTATATGGCAAAAAAACTGGAGCGACCCCTTGCGGACGCAAGGCTGGGGATCCGTTTGCTCCAGGTGCTAACCCATTGCATCATCGGGACACCAGCGGAATTCTAGCCTCCTTAAGCTCAGTCGCAAAACTAGATTATAAGGATGCAAAAGATGGCATCTCATATACCCTTTCTGTAACTCCGTCTAGTCTAGGCAAATCGAAAGATGCGCAACAGCGCAACCTAGTGGCTATCCTAGATGGTCAATTTACAAACGGCGGTCAACACCTAAATGTCAATGTGCTCAATCGAGAAACCCTTGAAGATGCAATGGTGCATCCAGAGAAATACCCTCAGCTTACCATCCGAGTTTCTGGTTATGCTGTAAACTTCATCAAACTAACACCCGAACAACAACGAGAGGTAATATCTCGGACAATCTTTCAAGAAGGATTGGTGTAATGAAAGGATTAGTGCACTCTATTGAGCCTTTTGGTACCTATGATGGCCCTGGCATACGTATGGTTCTATTCCTAACCGGATGTCCGATGAGTTGCCGATTCTGCCACAACCCAGAGATTGCTTGGAGTAAGATAGGAAGTTTATACACTCCTGACGAACTGCTAGCGGAGTATCAGAAAAATCAAGGGTTCTATCACCAAGGTGGTGTAACCTTCTCAGGTGGTGAGCCATTGGCCCAAGGCGAATTTGTCCTAGCCTGTGCCACGGCCATGAAAGAAGAGGGAATTCATCTGGCCGTTGATACGTCTCTCGGTTGTGGGTATAGCTTGGTTGATAAACTGTTACCCTATATAGATCTTTGGATGATAAGTATTAAGGCGATTTCCCCTGCCTTACACCAAGATCTGACTAATAGAGACAACGCCAAGATACTACAGGAGATTTACAAGGCTAATGCCACTAAGGCAACCATGGTAATCCGCTATGTGATCATTCCTGGTATCACCGATACCAGGCAGGAACTAGAAAAGCTGGCCAACTATATCCTTAAACTACCCTTCCCCCCCCAACTTGAGCTGTTGGCTTATCATACCATGGGGGTCGCCAAGTGGCAACAAATGGGTCTAACCTACGAGCTCTCGTATTTACGCGATGCGGATAAAGATGATGTCCTAAAGGCAAGAGTGAAACTAATCGAATACGGTATCCAGAAATGGGTCTAAAAAAACCACAGCCACCCTCATTGGGTGGTTGTGGTTTTTCACCTATGTTAAATAAGTTAAATCGCAGCTAGAATTAACTGACCCATTTCTTTGGTGCCAACTAGTTTCATCCCAGAACTCATTATATCTCCTGTCCGATAGCCTTGGGCTAAGACCTGGGTGACAGCCTTTTCGATGGAATCTGCTGCTTGCTCTTGACCAAAAGAAAAACGAAGCATCATTGCTGCAGATAAAATCGTAGCGATTGGGTTTGCCCGATCCTGACCAGCGATATCTGGTGCAGAGCCATGGATCGGTTCATACATGCCAAGGGTACCTTCACCTAAGCTAGCGGACGGTAGCATTCCAATCGATCCAGTAATCATACTGGCTTCATCAGATAAAATATCACCAAACATATTCGTTGTTACCATCACATCAAATTGATGAGGATCCCGGATAAGTTGCATCGATGCATTATCCACATACATATGATCCAGGACGACATCGGGATATTCCTTAGCCACACGGATCACCACAGAACGCCACAGCCGAGAACTCTCTAACACATTAGCCTTATCTACACTGGTTACTTTTTTCGCTCGTTTGCGCGCAATTTCAAAGGCTGTTCGGGCAATGCGCTCTACTTCTACTTCGCTGTAGCATTCGGTATCGTAGGCCTCTTCACCCATGTCCCCTTGACGCCGCCCGCGATCACCAAAGTACATTCCACCGGTTAACTCCCGAACAACACATACATCGATCCCATCCCCAATAATATCTTCCCGTAGGGGGCAGGCCTCTTTCAAGGCTTGATGCAGGATGGCAGGCCGAATATTCGCAAATAGTCCTAAGGCACCTCGCAGGCCTAATAACGCTCTCTCAGGACGCTGTTCCCCTGGTAAGGTATCCCATTTCGGACCACCTACTGCGCCTAGCAACACGGAATCACTAGCAAGGCAGCCGTCGATCGTTACTTGGGGTAAGGGTTCACCCACAGCATCAATGGCGCACCCTCCAGCCAATAGCTCGGTATAAGCAAAGGAATCACCATATTTCATACCTATTTTGTCTAGAACCATCGTTGTTTGTGCAATCACTTCTGGCCCAATGCCATCTCCGGGTAGTAGGGCAATCTTATACTCCATCTTATTTCCTCCGTCCATCCTTAGTTAGCCTTGCTTTTCCTAATGTAGTTTATTAATCCTCCTGCGGCAATTAACTCTTGCATAAATTCAGGGAAAGGTTCCGCTTGATAGCTTTCACCTTTGGTATTATTGGTGATAATGCCTGTGCTAAAATTCACGGCTAATCTATCGCCTGCTGCAATCTTATCTACAGCCTCGGAGCACTCTAAAATAGGCAACCCTATGTTGATGGCATTGCGATAAAAAATTCGAGCGAAGGTGCGCGCGATTACTACGGAGATTCCTGCGGCTTTAATGGCAATGGGTGCATGTTCTCGCGATGACCCACAGCCGAAGTTCTTATTCGCTACTATAATGTCTCCAGACTGAACTTGATCAACAAAGCTAGCATCGATATCTTCCATACAATACTTAGCTAACTCATGTGGATCCGAGGTGTTT
>SKHL01000083.1 GCA_007116995.1 Limnochordia bacterium | reverse complement strand
TAGACGCATTAGCTCCCCAAGGTGAGCACCTCCTGCAAACGGCAACACTAATACAGTAAAGCTCATGGCCACCGCTGTCCCGAAATCCGGTTCGAGCATAATTAGCCCGAACTTAATTCCTAATATCACTAATATCGGACATAATCCGGCAAAGAATAACCGCAATTTCTCGCGCTTATTGACAATATAAACTGCGACAAAGTTTACCATCGCCACCTTAGCCAATTCCGACGGTTGTAGATTCATAAAACCAAGATCGATCCACCGTCGTGAACCTCCAATATCCTGACCGATTATAAGTACCAAAACCAACAACACGAAAGAGATAAGTATTCCAGGAAAGGCCAATGGCTTAAAAACACGATAGTCTAACTTAGCCAGCAAAAACAAGGCAATAAGACCGGCTATTGCATGAATTAATTGACGCCTTACATAATGAAAGGGATCCCGGAAATCGGACAGTCCCATTACGGATGAAGCACTAAATACCATTACGATGCCAATGCTAAGCAAAACAATGACCGCAGTGAAAACTAATAAATCTGGTTTCCCACCCTTAGTAATCATGATCAGGCCCCCTTCCCTTATCTATATTCGGTTAGAGGACTGCTAACAACCCAACAACAGCAAAAAATATACTGATTAACCAAAATCGGATCATTACTTTTGGTTCCTCCCAGCCCTGTAGTTCAAAATGATGGTGAAGGGGAGCCATCTTAAAAATACGCTTGCCTTTGGATAGTCTGTAGTATCCTACCTGTAGAATTACGGACAACGTCTCTATCACAAATAAACCCCCGATAATTGGAAGAATAAGAGGGGTTCGCGTAAACAGGGCCATCACACCTAAGGATGCACCTAATCCGAGCGACCCAGTATCACCCATAAACACCGACGCGGGATGGGCATTAAACCATGAGAATCCAAGGCAAGCTCCAGCCACCGATCCTCCAAACAGCGCCATCTCTGGATATCCAAGCCAACTAGCCAATATCGCGTAGGCCCCTGCGGCTACAGCCATAGTTCCTGCGGCTAGTCCATCTAATCCATCGGTTAGATTAACAGCGTTTGCGGTACCTAGCATAACAAATACCGCAAATAGCACATAGATCATATTTGGTAGTTCCAAACTTATATTGGTAAAGGGAAGTAAAATGGTGGTGCCTATAGTTTCCTGTGTCAACGCATACAGACCCACTAGAACAGCCACCGCTATCTGTGCAATAATCTTTTGTCGTGCTTTTAGGCCAAGAGACTGTCGGGTAAGTATCTTAATCAGATCATCTAGGAAACCAATTATCCCAAACCCTAATGTGGCAAACAGGGCGAAGGCCAATAATGAATCTCCCCGGCCAAATATTAACGTTGCAATCGTTAGTGCCAATAAGATAATAACTCCACCCATGGTGGGAGTACCGCTTTTCTGTAGATGTCGTTTCGGTCCATCCGAGCGTATATGCTGCCCAAACTTCAATCGTCGTAAGTAGTTTATCGTTAGTGGACCTGAAACTACTGTGATTAGAAATGCAATACCAGCTGATGCTAATGGAGCTTGGATCATCTGATCAATCATTACCTTTACCTACCTCTCTAGCGCTTCCACAACTCGCTCTAATGCCACTGCTCTAGATGCCTTGACTAATACTAGATCCTCTGGCTGAACATGTCTATCTATATTTATAATTAATTCCTCTACTGTTAAATAGACTCCTATATCTGCACTAGAAACCCCTAGAGCTGAAGCACCTTGTAGAAAATCCTTAGAATGACGACCAACGAAAATCAGCTGGTCAAATCGCGCAGCCGCATAAGCCCCCATCTCTTGATGGGCTTGTACTGAGATCTCTCCAAGTTCTAGCATATCCCCTAAGATAGCCACCCGTCTATTGGCGCACTCCATCACAGCGATGGTTTCTAATGCGGCCCTCATAGATACTGGACTAGCATTATACGCATCGTTAATCAGCCGAATACCATCTCGGCCATTCACGATTTCCATTCGCATTTTACTGACGGAAACATTCTTGAGCTGCTCTGCACATTGAGCTAAGGTCAGCCCGTAGGTAAGTCCGATACCGATAGCTGCTAATGAGTTATACACATTGTGCAGTCCTGGTATGGGTAAAACAACCTCAGTATGTTGTCCTCGCCATAAGCATGTATATTGGACATGCCCATCTTCACCGATTCGTTCCTTAATTGGACGCAATTCATTGTTTACGCCTTTCCCATAATAAAGTACAGGTATGGATACACCCGACATCTGTTTCTGTATGAGTGGATCATCTCCATTTAGCACAGCCAAGCCATTTGGCTTTAACCCACCAAGGATTTCTCCTTTTGCTTGAGCAATCCTTTCCAGACTACCGAGGAGCTCCATATGTACCGGACCGATATTAGTAATCACAGCCACATCTAGAGGAGCAATGGATGTCAATTGACGTATTTGACCTAACCCACGCATACCCATTTCTAAAACGATGGCTTGGTGAAAGGGTTCTAAGGATAATACAGTCAGTGGTAGGCCTAATTCGTTATTAAAATTTCCTTCTGTCTTGTGAACTCGCCAATGAGTACTTAATACACCCGCGATTAGATCTTTCGTTGTGGTCTTGCCATTACTGCCTGTCACCCCAATAACAGGTATGTCAAACTGCTCTAGATAACAACGGGCTAACTGTTGCAGAGCCAGAATGGGATCATCTACCTCAATAATTCGCTCTCCACTACCAAAACCCCTCTTCACTACAGCAAAACCATCCATATCTAATACATCAGTAACATATTGGTGTCCATCTACATTTTCGCCTTCTAGTGCAAAAAAAAGACTATTCTGTTGCGCTTGACGACTATCGATGATGACCTTGTATACTAGCTGATCATTAGAACTAATCTCCCCTAAATAGTTGGCAATTTGTTTCAACGTAATGGGACGCATTTACGATAACAACTCCTTTATGGCCCGGAGCGCTTCTTCTTTATCGTCAAAATGAATGGTCTCGTCTTTGAACTCCTGATATGTCTCATGTCCCTTACCAGCGATCACGACTACATCTCCAGGTTGTGCCATGTTTATTCCCTGCTCAATCGCCTCTCGCCTGCATGGAATAAACATGTATTTCTCCCTTGGTATTATCTCCTTGACCGCTACTTCGATCTCGCGGCAGATCGTGTCTGGATCTTCGCCTCTCGGATTATCCGAAGTAATAATCACATGGTCACTATGTTTAGCCGCGGCTTCACCCATCAACGGACGTTTGCTGCGATCTCGATCCCCACCTGCACCGAAAATAACGATTACTCGTTTCTTTGCAAGAGATCTAGCTGTGCTCAGAACATTCTCTAAACTATCTGGTGTATGAGCATAATCAACGATTACAACGAAGTCTTGCCCACCTTTTACTAACTCAAATCGACCTGGTACCCCTGTTATTCGTGCTAACCCCTGTTGAATATGGGATAACGAAACTCCTTGGGTCACACAAGCTGTAGCGGCGGCCATAGAGTTATATACATTAAATTGACCAGATAAATGTAATGCCATTGCAATATCACCAAAGGGTGTTCTGAGCTGGTAGCGTACACCTGTATCATCGACTTGAATATTCACAGCCGTTACTTGAGCCTCTTGCTCCATTCCATATCCATAAAAGGCTGCTGAACTCTGGGCTGCCATTTTCAAGCCAAAGGAATCATCAAGATTTATCACAGCCACCTTAGGCTCCTTGGTGGAATTTTTCGCTAAATGAGAGAATAATTTTGCCTTTGCGGCAAAATACTGGTCAATATTTTCATGAAAGTCCAAGTGATCTTGGGTCAGGTTGGTGAAGATAGCTACATCAAACTCCGTTCCCACTGTTCGATGTAAATCTAGTGCATGAGATGATACTTCCATGACTACATAATCCACTCGATGGTCCGCCATTACTCGTAATAGCTGCTGTAGATCTAAGGATTCAGGCGTGGTTCGTTTCGCCGGAAGAATTTGGCCTCCGATTAGGTTTTGGATGGTTCCCAATAGCCCCACTTTATAGCCTGCTGCTTCTAAAATAGACTTAGTCAGATAGGTTGTAGTCGTCTTTCCATTCGTACCTGTGATACCAATCATCTTAAGCTGCCTAGCAGGATAATTGTAAAATGTAGCAGACATGCAACCCATGGCATAACGGGTATTTTCAACAACAATTTGCGTGATCGGTACTTCATGCTGTAGCTGTTCTACTACAACAGCTACAGCCCCATTGCGCACAGCGTCGGTAATAAATCTATGTCCATCCAACTTGTAACCGGGAATAGCAAAAAACAACTGGCCAGGTTTAACAGCCCGTGAATCATAGGATAGGCCAGATACGTCTATGTCATCTCCCACTAAACGAGCATTGATAGAGCGAATTAAGTCACTTACTTTCATTGGTAATCTCCCCTTCCTATAACTATTATTCCCAATCTATGGTATAAATTCCACTTCTATCACAGATCCGACAGGAACTTTAGTGCCAGCTTGAGGAGTTTGTCGTTTAGCCATCCCACTACCAACGATACGTAATCGCAAGCTTTGCTCTGATAAGATGGCAGACACATCTCGCATACTCTGGCCTACCACATTTGGTACAGAGATCATCGTCTGGATTGACTCGTCATAAAAGAATAAATTCACAACGGTTTGTGAAGGTACACGGCTACCCGGACTCGGTACCTGATCCATCACTACGGTCCCGGGCGTAGCATAACTAAACTGTAAACCACTCTGGGCTAGAGCTTGTCTGGCTTCAGGTAAGGCGAAATTCCGAATGTTAGGAACCACTGCCATAATCGTACGTTCAGTTTCCACTCGTCGTCGTTTCAACCCTAAGTGTTCTAAGGCTTGTTCCACAACGCGCTGGAATACGGGTGCAGCTAATACACCGCCGTACCGGATGTCTGTCTGAGGATTATATAAAGCGACCAAGGCAACAACGGCTGGATCATCAACCGGTGCAAAACCAATAAAAGATGCTATTCGCTGGTCTCCATAGCCCCCTTGCTCTGGAACCTCTGCCGTTCCTGTTTTACCTGCAACGTGAAAGCCAAGGATGTCAGCCCTAGCGCCTGTCCCGTTTACCACAGCTGACCGGAGAATTTCCAAAAGAGTTCTACTGGTTTGTTTACTTATCGGTTGGCCTATTACTACAGGTTCACTCCGTTGCATTACTTGTCCATGTTCATTACGTATCTCTGCAACATAATAAGGTCGAAACAGTGTCCCACCATTGACGATAGCAGCTGCGGCTGTGGTTAACTGTAAGGGTGTAACAGCAATTCCTTGACCAAAACCAATATTTGCCCATTGTAGTGTTTCACCATGTCGGATTTGACCTGGAGAAGCTAGTAAACCCCTGCTCTCGCCGATGAAGTCAATCCCTACCCGATCACCAAAACCAAACTTCGTTAAATATGGGTGGAACAGATCAGGTCCCATCTCTACCGATAACTGTGCAAACGTTATATTATCGGAATTCTCTACTGCTTGCAGAAAGTTAATATTCCCATGTCCCCGCCCATTCCAGCTATTTACAGCACCTCCGCCCACCACCCAAGAGCTGCCACTGAAGAACGTTCGCTCTGGGGTTACGATCCCTAGATCAAGAGCACTAGCAGCTGTAAATATTTTGAAGGTCGATCCTGGCTCGTACTGATCTGTTACAATCACATTGCGGCGGTACTCTGCTGGATATAGGTGGTACTCATTGGGATCAAAGGAAGGATAAATAGCATTAGCAAGCACTTCTCCCGTTTTCGGATTCATAATGAGTATGATACCTTTATCGCTCTCAGTTCCAGTGACTGCCGATTGAATCTCCCGCTCCGCAATGTATTGAATAGTCGAATCGATGGTTAGCACAAGATCATAGCCACTCTGGGGAGGGATTAACTGCTCAAGTCCACCAGGAATTTCTCGCTGAGCTGCATCTCGCTCTTTCTCAAGACGGCCTGGAACACCCCTTAGATGCTCATCATAGTAGAATTCAATACCTTCTAGACCCTGGTTATCTACTCCAGCTATACCTAAAACATGTGCAGCTAACGGACCCTGGGGATAAAATCGCTGGGGCCGTTGAATCAAACCAACACCTGGTATAGAAAGGTTTTCAACAGACTTAGCCTCGGAAGGCGTTAATTTACGCGCTAGCCAAATACCGTTCTGTTGATTCTCTAATGAATCAGTAATCTCTTGCTCAGAAATGGGCAAATATGAAGCCAATTGAGTAGCTGTCTCGGCTAAATCCCGCTCTTCGCTGGGTAGGACAAAAACTGCATGGGCTCCTGTAGATATCGCTAATGGATTAAAGTTTCGATCGAAAATACTTCCCCGTTGTGCATCAACAACTGTAGGACGCAAG
>SKHL01000066.1 GCA_007116995.1 Limnochordia bacterium | reverse complement strand
TAACTGAACCCATAAAAACATCTAAGCCGAGATTGGGAAGCAAAGAAAAGACTTCATTATCCCAGGTGACTTTCTCTGGGTTATTAGCTGCTCCTACTTCAGTTTTTGCATAATTGATTTCGGGGGAGGTATGATGATCAAATGCTAAATGAATCACACCATCACCGGATATTTTCATTGATATCTTACAATGACGATCCTGAGAGTTCATACGATAACCCTGCAAAGTCGATTTTTCCCATGCATCCGGATTGTCTAGATTTCGTCTCTCAATAACTATGTCACCATTTGATTCATAATAACTAGCATACTGATAATTTTTATAAACTAGACCTCTTGCTTCCATAGGACCATCAAAGCGAATTTTTCCAAAATGTTTCAAAGCATCTGTACCATCAGACACTCTTCCAGTTTTAGTGAATTCATGTCGATACAAAAGTGTTGCTTTTCTACTCATGTTTCCCCTCCTTTTTTTTCTTATTTGTAGAGATCTTCTATAGTGATTCGATCCAAATCGGTGAGGTCCAGGCCATCCGACCATCCATTTGCTCAACTCGCAGATAATAATAATCTAGGCTTCGTTCTGCATAGTCAAGTATTAGTTTATTCGTATTCGTATTCAAAGTGACATACAAAAGCGTTATCCGCTCTTGCATCAACTCCAATTTTGGTACCATCATAAAACAAATATAGTTTCGTGTTTTTCCATTTACCTGTAGCTGCAATTAAATGGTCACAACCAATATGATCTCCATACCACCATTGACCAACCAACCAAATAATATTACCCTCATTATCCACATAACGATTAGGCATACAATCGCTTAGTGCTTTGTGTGTGTCGTTATACTTGAATCTAAAACTCTTGCCAAAGTATCTGGTATTAAACAGCGGACAGTTGGGATCATCAGTTACAACAACCCCTTCCTGATGGTTTAGTTCCATTTCATATTCCCCGCAAAGCGGTTTTGCAAACCATTTTATATGAGCTCCATGCAAACTATAACCTTTCCCCTTGTTTTTATAGGAATTTCTCATATGAGCAACAGGGACATGAGGTTTGAACTCATACTCAAATTTATAGTCAACAACAGCATGTTGATCATACAAGCTCTGATTAACAGGGATTTCATGAGTGAGTACTCCTTGTAAATCTTTTAATCCTGCCAGTCCTGCCCTAGGACTGTAAGAAACTGTTGTTTCGCCGCCTTCATAGTCAATCGAGGTATGTCCCCAGCATGGGTTTCCTTTAGGATCAATAATTGCAAAAACCATTACTGCTACTGATTTTTCTCCGTTTGCAGATATTGCAACAGAACCCATCACTTCAAACGTTGCGTCATAAAGTGGGCTATTTTTGTCTGATGTTTGAAATATGCCTGTTTGTCTAAAATCCTGTATACCCTTTAAGTGAAGAATATTATTTTGTTTTTCTTCCTCTGTCTGCATACTGCTAAACCATTTTCTGTATGATTCCTGGTTATCAATTACTGTTGCAGAAAAAATAATACGACCTGTATCTTTCATCATTGCTTTTCTCCTCTCGAAAAATATTAAGATTACTTACGATACTTGATTTACTGAAAAAATTCCCTTTTTTTGAGAATTTTTATGGGGAATCCAGGTTCCTTACTATATCGCACCATTTTTTATTAATATTCTATGTAGTTCGAACTTAGTCCTGCTATCTAGGAAGGAAATGAAAACTTAAACTAAGAATAAGAGTAATAAATAGTCTACTAGAAAACATGAAGATGAATGAATAAAACTAATCACACTAACTGAAGGAGGTTAAGTGAATGTTAGATATTGACGATTTGAGAGGAGTCATTCCACCCATTGTTACACCAGTTAGAGAAGATGAAGATCTTGATGAACAGGGACTTAAGAATGTAATAGACTATGTCCTTCAAGGCGGCGTTCACGGGGTTTTTGTGTTAGGAAGCAATGGAGAATTCTATGCTTTCGACTCCGAAAATCAGAAACGAGCGATGGAGGCTACAGTAAACCATGTAAACGGAAGGGTACCAGTATATGCAGGGGCAAGCTCGATCACAACACAAGGGTGCATCAAACTGGCCAAGATGGCGGAGTCCGCTGGCGCTGATGCGGTCACCGTATTGACTCCTATGTTCATTAAACCAAATGAACATGAGTTATATAATCATTTTAAGAGTATTGCAGAAGCAACCAAACTGCCAGTAATCTTGTATAATAACCCAGGCAAGACAGGAAATAACATATCACTTTCGTTGCTGGAGAAGTTAGCTCAGATTGAAAACATAATTGGAGTAAAAAACACCTCACTTGATTTCTCACAAACAGTCGAATATATACGAGTAACAAAAAGCCTACCGAATTTCAAGGTGCTTAGTGGTTCCGATTACCTGATCTATGGCACCTTAGCATATGGTGGAGCAGGCTGCGTTGCTGGAACTGCGAATGTAGCCCCGAGATTAGTTGTCGATATTTATGAGAAGTATATCGCAGGAGATTATACTGGATCCATGGATGCACAATACAGGTTAATACCACTAAGAAACACATATAACTATGGAAGTTTTCCAGTAGTGATGAAGGACTGCTTAAACCTAATTGGTGTTAACGTGGGCAGGCCGGTTAAACCCATTGAATCTTGTACCGAAGAAAGACTTGCAGCGCTGAAAAAAGTGCTGATCGATTTAGAACTCTTACCATAATAATATACTAATCACCATAAAGAGGAGAATACCGATGGGAAACGCACCTAAGATAGTGGAAATGCAGGTTATTCCGGTAGCAGGTAAAGATAGTATGTTACTAAACTTAAGCGGTGGTCACAGCCCGTTTTTCACTCGCAATATCGTAATCATGACTGATAGTAGTGGCAATACCGGCATAGGAGAAGTTCCAGGCGGAGAGCCAATCCGTCAAACACTAGAAGATGCTCGGGGTTTGGTCATAGGAAAACATATAGCAAATCATAAAAGCATCATGAATCAGGTATATGAAACCTTTTGTGATCGAGATATCGGTGGCCGCGGTGTACAGACCTTTGATCTACGGACGACAATTCATGCGGTGACAGCCATTGAATCTTGTTTGCTGGATTTACTCGGAAAGTTCTTGGATGTACCAGTGGCTGCATTGTTAGGAGACGGACAACAACGAGATGCAATTAAAGTGTTAGGGTATTTATTCTACATTGCCAATCCAGATAAAACAGATTTACCCTATTATCAGAATTCCGATGCCGAAAATAAATGGTACAAGATCCGACATGAGGAAGCAATATCTTCAGAGGCGATTGTCCGACTAGCTGAAGCATCTAAACAACAATATGGGTTTACTGATTTCAAGCTTAAAGGCGGCGTGCTTGCAGGGAAGCAGGAAATACAAGCAGTCATAGCTCTAAAAGAGAGATTTCCAGAAGCACGCATTACCATAGACCCCAACGGAGGATGGTTATTAAAAGATGCCATAAATCTATGTAAGAACATGCATGGAATTCTAGCATACTGCGAAGACCCCTGTGGTGCAGAAGAAGGGTTTTCCGGTCGTGAGATTATGGCTGAATTTCGAAAAGCGACTGGTCTTCCTACTGCAACAAACATGATAGCAACTGATTGGAGACAAATGCAACATGCTTTAGCATTACAATCAGTGGACATACCCTTAGCTGACCCCCATTTCTGGACCATGTCAGGGTCAGTTAGAGTGGGACAACTGTGTAATGAGTTTGGCTTGACCTGGGGATCCCATTCGAATAATCATTTTGATATCTCATTAGCAATGTTTGCCCAGGTAGCCGCAGCCGTACCTGGTGACATTACGGCCATTGACACCCACTGGATCTGGCAAGAAGGAATCGAACGCTTAACGAAAGAGCCACTGCTAATTCAAGATGGACAAATTCAAATACCAAGTAAACCAGGTTTGGGGCTAGAACTTGACCTAGCTCAAGTTCTAGCAGCTCATGAACTCTATAATACAATGGGATTAGGCGCTCGCGACGACTCAGTTGCAATGCAGTATTTGATCCCTGGCTGGGAATTTGACCCTAAAAAGCCTTGCTTAGTGCGATAATTCTCCGCTGCAGCCTACTTGGTCTGGTCTCATTAGCTAGCTGGAGACCTCTTAAAGAGGCTGAATCCCTACTGGTGCTCATACCACAAATCAGCAATTCATAGCGCTCTTCTAGGTTTGCTGCAGCTAGATAAATTCTTTAAGGTTGCATTGCTCCAAATAATACCAGCCAAGCTAATACTGATTTAGCCACTAAACTAAGTACAATATATACACGTTCACCGTATAGGTAATTTTTCCATCTACCCACCCCTAAATACTGTAAAGCCATATTAATGGGAAACGTGTTGAAGGCAACAAAATACGTCCCTGTTATCGCCCAAACAAACCAAGGTACCATGTCGAAATTGCCCGTACCAAACATATAGAGTAGTATGGCAATCCAAGGAGCAATGCCGGCAATTGAGCCCCAAACGAACGGTCCCCAAACAATGCTTTTCTTCTCTTTGCCTACATTTAATTGCTCCATAACTAGCCCAAACAAATTCATTGAGGAATTAACAAGAAATATCAAGATCAGGGAAGCGATATCACGTATTCCAAACAATGTAGCAATTAATGTGATCATGATGGAAGAACTTAAAGCATATTCGAACCAGCGAAATTGATTAATTCCTTTTTCCAGATCTCTGCTGTAGATTGCTTGAGTTTTCTTTGGCAATGCAATCAATGCATGAGCTGCCGCCGAAATAAATAAAAATAGCGCCACCAACAAGCCAAAAGGTAGTTCAAATAAGTTTCGGCTTGTTACCTCTAACGACTGGGTTTCCTGGTTAAATGTTAGATAAAACTGAGTTATAGTTGGTGTAAATTCTGATATCGATTGGATAACGGTTGTAGCTAGAACGAACATTATTGTAGCCTGAGCAAGATGTAAACCACCCATAATTAGATTAAATCGTCGTAACCCTCCAATAGTTATACCTTGCATCTACTTCACCCTTTTCTTCACATTTTCTGTTGACGAGAAAATGAGTCTCTGTGTCCATAGTTTTTTGTTGCGCTTTCTCTACTCTAACTCTTGAATAGCCCATGTATTGTTCGGAGACAATTCAAGAGCTCGTTCGAACATGGCCTTGAGTCATTTCTTAATCTGAGCATTGATAACTGTCCCCCAAAAAGGCGAAGATGTATTTCTATGCCAACACCAAGTTTGGCTGCTCTGGCAAAGCAATCTTCAAAAGCACGTTCACTAATGGATCCGAGTATGATATCATACTCAGTGTAACTTAGAAAAATTTATTGTCAGTGCAGTTCGCATTGTCTCCTTCCCTTTCATCATCCAGATAGTTATCCGTATGTGATCTTGTTATGTGAAAGAAACTCTCCATCTTGCTTCTCTGCTTTGCGCTGTACGGTGTATCCACCGTCGCGGTGCCGCTGTCATCGATTCCTGTGGGGAACGTCGCTTCTGGTGCTAGGCGCATGTGGAACCCTACTAATCCAGCGGTATGGCTCGTTTGTTCACCTGGGTCGTCTGACCCAGGAACGACGATTTCCTCGAATACAGCAGTCACAGTCTTATCATTGTCCATCACCACATTCGTCTGAACAGAATCAGTATCATATTTCTCTTCTCTAACCCACACTTCCTTCTAAAATTTCCGATTTTCTTTACAATCATAGATCCAGTTTTCGTTACGAACACAATTTTCCTCCCCTTCACCACCACAATACGTGCTATTTAACCTTAACCCCATTATCAGATTGGAGTCCTTTCTAAAGTGATTTATAATAGAGATAAGGGAGGTTTAAGTTAGCTAAACAGAATCCAAAGCATTTCAAGGAAATGGTTCTAAAGGAAGTTGAAGAGCTAGGTAGCGTATCGCTAGTAACAGAACACTATGATATTAGTGACAAGAGCATTTACCGATGAATGGATCAAGCCAAGCTTAAAGATTGGAGAGAAACCTCCACTGATGCTAAGCAGATCATCATATATTCATAACGCTAAGAACCTAAAGAGGTTAAAGTGAAATACAATAAACTCAAGAATATACTAGAGGAAAAGGATCTTGAGATAGCGATCTTATGAGACCTACTTAAAAACTGATCAGCCATCTCACGATCCTGTGGCGAACGGTCTTCTATAATAGTTACACTTGGTATGACAAATAACAAGGATACTGAGATTCTAAGGCGAATCTAGGTAATAGAACATGAGCTAAATTTGACTGAGGGTTAGTATGGAGGGTGTCATTATGATGGTCAAATCAAATAGGAGGCTAACTGTAGCGTGTTTTATCTCTGATATCGAATCAGATTACTCAAATCAGATTTGCAGAGGAACAGTTGACGCTGCTAAAGACCATGATGTTAACC
>SKHL01000136.1 GCA_007116995.1 Limnochordia bacterium | reverse complement strand
CTCTCGTTACTGACATAATTGTCTCTGCATCTGCTAATATCAACTCTTGGCATGCTAATGCCTTTTGTAGCTTAACTTCGTTTAATGTGTGATCTCCTCTTACTAAGGCTGCTATTGGCTTTTGATCAGCTTGATAGATTATAGTTTTGATTAAGTTCTGTGTTGAGCAATTTAAGAATGAAGCTAATTGAAGGATAGTAGTTATCTCTGGTGTTGCTATTTCTGTATAGGGCTGTTGAGTTTTTGATTGCCTTTCCTTAGCTGGCACGCACTCTGCCCGTTCTACATTAGCAGCGTAAGCGCAGCTTGGACAGTAAACAATAAGAGCTTCACCGGAATCTGCTAATACCATAAACTCGTGGGTAGAGTCACCTCCGATAGCACCTGAATCCGCTTCTACAGGTAGTGCTGTGACACCACAACGGTCAAATATTTTTTTATATGCATCATACATAGCAGCGTAGCTTATCTGACACTCCTCTTCACTACGGTCAAAAGAGTATAAGTCCTTCATAATAAACTCTCGCCCGCGAATTACCCCAAAGCGAGGTCGAATTTCATCTCGATATTTATTCTGGATTTGGTATAGACGTAGAGGTAGTTGCCGATAGGATCGAATATCCGCCCGTATCAATGCAGTAATAATTTCTTCATGTGTAGGTCCTAAACAAAATTGACGCATATGACGGTCTGATAGTTTAAACATCTCTTCGCCGTAATCGTCCCATCGTTTCGTCTCATGCCATAGTTCAGCGGGCTGTATTATAGGGAGCATTATCTCTTGTCCCTCGGCTATATTCATCTCCTGGCGTACGATATCCATGACTTTCTGTATTACCCTTAACCCTAGGGGTAAATATGTGTATACTCCTGCTGTTGATTTGCGCATTAACCCAGCACGCAACATATATTTATGGCTAGCTAACTCGGCTTCAGCAGGTACCTCACGCAATGTTGGCGCATATAGTTGTGATGTCCGCATAGTTATATATTCCTCCTTATACATCGTTTTCTGCAATCAAACGAGCTTCTGCCACTAGAGCGTCCACCAACTGATCCTCAGGAACTTTGCGGATGATAGTTCCTTTTCTAAAGATAACTCCTACTCCC
Source organism: Limnochordia bacterium (assembly GCA_007116995.1). Taxonomy (GTDB): domain Bacteria; phylum Bacillota; class Limnochordia; order Darwinibacteriales; family DTU012; genus CSBR16-202. Next base: position 5,335 of record SKHL01000136.1, on the reverse strand, counting down.
TGTCCTCCAGCAATTCCTAAATCGGCTTCTCTTGCCTCACCTGGTCCATTTACTGGACAACCCATAATAGCGATAGTTAGTGATGTTTGTAACGTGCTTAACCGCTCTTCTACCTGTTTGGCAATGTCCAAAAGAGGAATTTCGGTTCGACCACAAGTTGGGCAACTGATAAATACCGGACCGCGTCTGCGAATTTCAAGGGCCGACAATAGTGCCCAAGCCACTTTAACCTCTTCAACCGGGTCCGCAGTGAGTGAAATACGGATAGTATCTCCGATGCCATGACTTAATATAGCACCTAATCCAGCCGCTGATTTAATTGTGCCAAACCACTTGGTGCCGGCTTCGGTAATACCGATGTGTAAGGGATACTCAACTCTATCACTCATTATTTTATATGCTGCAAGTGTTTGGGCAATGTCTGTCGCTTTCATGGATATTACTATATCACTAAAGCCATGGTTCTCTAAAATCGCCACGTGTTCCAACGCACTCTCTACCATGGCATCTGCGCTACGACCAAACTTCTCTACTGAACGTTTGGATAGAGATCCCGAATTAACTCCAATGCGAATTGGTATCTGCCTTTCTTTCGCTACACTAACGACCTCAGCAATTTTTTTCTCAGAGCCTATATTGCCCGGATTGATTCGTAACTTATCAACACCGTTTTCCATAGCCAATAGGGCAAGTCGGTGATCAAAGTGAATATCAGCTACGATGGGAATGGCTGATCGAGATTTTATTTGCTTTAGGGCGAGTGCTGCGGATTCATCTGGTACAGCTAGACGTACGATTTCACAGCCAGCCTCGACCAAGCGTTGAATCTGTTTCTCAGTGGACTTAACATCTCTGGTATCGGTATTGGTCATACTTTGTATGGCAATAGGTTCACCTCCACCGATGGAGAGCGAACCGACATTCACTACTTTTGTTATTCTTCGTTTCATAGGCAACGTCCTTTAAGTAAATAGTTCTAAGCGGACTAAATCCTTATACGTAGCAAACACCATTAATAGAATTAGCAACGCTAATCCGATGAACTGCGCAATGCCTCGGTGTTCCGGAGCTAATGGCTTTCCGCGAATTGCTTCGAAGGAAAAAATAACCAACCAGCCTCCGTCAAGGACAGGAATAGGCAGCAGATTTAGTAACCCAAGATTGATATTAAGTATAGCAGCCAAAATCATTAGGCTAGCAATTCCTTGCTGAGCAAAGTCTCCCACGAGTTGGAAAATCCCAATCGGACCAGCGATTTCCGGTTGAATACGACCGGTTACCATTCGGACTAAGGAGACAATTAACTCTTGGGTAAATCGCCCTGTTTGGATAATTCCAGCTTGGATCGATTGGAATACGGGTAGTTGAGGCTTGTCATCAATATGGATTCCCAAGCGACCTTGATTTCCTTCACCAACGGGTGTGGCAGTGACATCAAAAAGTAAATTTTCTCTTTCCATTGTCAAGGTTATTTCCTGCCCAGTCTCCTGTTGTATAATTTCGATGACCATCTCTTTATTATTGACGGGTTGGTCATTAATCGCCACAAATTGATCTCCAGGGCGGAGGCCAATCTGATCCGCAGGAAGACCAGGCTCAATAAACACAACGGTAGGTGGAACAAGCACAAGCATAAAATAGAGAGTGAATACCACGGCCGCAAGGACGAAGTTCATTAAAGGTCCGGCCGCAATTGTAGCCATCCGGACAAACAATGATTTATTGTTGAAACTGCGCGGGTCATCATCACTAATCGAGTCTTCCGATCCCTCTCCCTCATCCATTCCAGCTAACTTTACAAAGCCACCTAAGGGGAAGATGCGAATAGAGTATTTCGTGTCTTTATAATTAGTCTGAACGACGGCTGGACCAAATCCTAGTGCAAATTCATAGACCATGACACCAGCTAACTTAGCCACCAAAAAATGACCTAATTCATGGAAGAAAACAATGGTGCCAAAGACGAGAACAAAAGCAACTGCTGTATTCAATTTATTACCCTTCCTTTCAACCTAACACATAAATCATTAGCCATAAGACGAGCCTCCTGGTCATATGCTAGTATTTGTGATAATGAGGGATTATCAATGGGTTTGTGCTTAGACATAACCTCTTCAATTACATTGGGAATCTGGCTAAAGCCTAATTGCCTCTGTATAAAAGCAGCGACGGCTACTTCATTTGCTGCATTCATAACTGTCGGAAGTGTCCCGCCAACTCTACCAGCCTTGTATGCTAAGGCTAGACACGGAAAACGATTAATATCAGGTTTACTAAAGGTCAGGTCAGGCAGATTCCATAAATCAAGATGTGGTACAGAACCTGTTTTCATATTAGGATAGGTAAGTGCATACTGAATGGGTAACTGCATATCTGTGGTAGCCATCTGGGCTAAAATAGATCCATCTCTAAAACGAACCATAGAATGGATAATGCTTTGGGGATGAATAACGACCTGAATGTCTTCATAGTCACGACCAAATAACCAGTGTGCTTCAATTACCTCAAGGCCTTTATTCATCAACGTAGCCGAGTCAATGGTTATCTTGCCTCCCATGTCCCAATTCGGATGCTTTAGGGCCGCTTCTACTGTCACTTTACTTAGATCCCCTGCAAAGGTATGAAACGGACCTCCAGACGCTGTAAGAATTAGAGAATGTACTTCGTCTGGGTTTCGTCCATCAAGACATTGCCACAAAGCACTGTGTTCAGAATCAATGGGAATTAATTGTTTATCATATTTCATTACTAAGTGGCCACCCGCAACGAGGCTTTCCTTATTGGCTAGTGCGACTTTCTTCCCAGCACTCAGCGCAGCCAAAGTCGGTTTTAAGCCAGCTGCTCCAACTAAGGCAATCACAACGACATCGACACTAGGATGCGATGCTAATTCACATAGTCCATCCTCTCCGACCCAAATGGGTATATCTACACCTTTTTTTAGCAGATGTACATCTTCTTTACCGTTTATGACTGCTATGTTTGGCTTGTACTTATGAATCTGTTCTTGTAATAAACCCAGATTTTTATGGGCACTGATACCAAACACCTGATAGTCTGGAAGATCATTTAGTACCTGAAGGGTCTGGGTTCCGATAGAACCAGTCGAACCAAGTATTGCTATATTTGGCATTAGCCTTCCCCTCTCTAGAAAAATGAATCATGTCTTTTGATCATAGATAGCTACGACAAAGAATGCTTTTAAGCAGATCATAACTAATGGGCCTACGAAGAATCCAACGAAGCCAAGTAATCGGACACCGAGATAAATGGCTACTAAGCTACTTAGAGGATGTAAGCCTAATTGAGATCCTACTAGTTGGGGTTCCCACCACTGCCGTATCAATAACACAATCCCCCATAGAATTCCAAGATGGATAGCCCTGATCGGGTGAGCATAAATCAGATAATAAACTATGGTAGGAATAAAGACGCCGCTAGGTCCAATCATTGGAATAAGATCTAAAAATCCGGCTAAGCATCCAAGTAACCATGCATAGGGCAGACCGAGGACTACAAATCCAAGAATCGAAAGACCAGTTGACAGGCTTACTAAGATAGTCTGGGCCTTAAGATAGGTGAATAATCCATGAATGACTTCAAATTTAAAGCGATAGTATGTTGGCTTAAATCTATGGGGTATGACACTGTCACAGAACCTAGCTATCGCTGGTCTGTCTCTGCTAATGAAATAGGTTGATAAGACTGCAATAAGAAAAGTTAAGACGGCATTTGGAATAAGGCTAACCATACCTAAGGCTTGATTTAATTGTGTAATAAAAAACTGACTGACACGAGTGCTGATAATCGGAGCTAAGTCTCCAATGGGTGGAGGCAAACCATCCGCTATATGTAGAAGCGATTTCGATGAGCTTGCATAGATCTGTTCAAATAGTTTGAGTAACTGCTCAAGCTCCTGCCATAGTTCGCTTATGGCTAAGCCAACTAGTAGAATGACTCCACCAAAGCTTAAGACAACAAATAAAAAAGAAGATAAAACTGGACTAAGGCCGAGTTGTGCAAGTCTATCCACGATAGGATGAATAATAATAGCTAAGATTATACCCAGGATAAACGGAGTAAAATATGGTAGTACGAACTTAACTGCTAATAGCATCCCAATTATAAAAACTGTAGCTAACAGCCAAGCATTAGGTTTCATTGCTACCCTCCTAAGTGAGGGCCATTTCTATACTGATGCTAGTACTAAGTAGAGTATAGGTAAGACAAATAATAGCGAATCAAATCGATCTAGGATTCCTCCATGGCCCGGCAATAAATTTCCGGAATCTTTCACAGCTCGTTCTCGTTTCATTGTAGATTGAACAAGATCTCCAAATTGTCCCACACCAGATAACATGGCGGAGAGGAGAACTAGGAGCATCCAATCATAACCCACAACAAGAGCAAAAATAAGACCACTAATAGTAGCTGCACATAATCCGCCTAATGCACCTTCTACAGTCTTGTTTGGACTAATAGCGGGAGCGAGTTTGTGATTTCCAAAACAGAATCCGCTAAAGTAAGCCCCTGAGTCAGTAATCCAAGTGACTAATAGCGCAAAGAACACCCATCGAAAACCATATTCGGCTCGCACTAAGCCTAAAAAGCTAAAAAAACCTGCTACGTATAGAACGGCTACTATGTGCCAAGCTTGACTAAATGGCTTACGGTTGCTGATAGTAACTCGAATGAGGTAGTAAAGAAACTGCAGATAGAACCAGATGAAAAGGATAGAGCTGCTTAGTCCACTATATGTGATCATTAGTAAAGATAGTCCCGCTAGGTAGAGATAATCCCAATAAACGTCGTGTCCAAAGAAACAACCAAATTCATATAATCCTATTATAACGGCGAGAATAATTAAAAATTGCAGATATACACCATCGAGGTAAAGCACACCTAAAAAAAGTGGAATTCCAATTAAGGCTGTAATAATTCGTTGCACCAAGGGATTCACCTACTCATTTCATTTTCACTAAGTCGGCCATATCGGCGTTCCCGCTTTGCGTAACTGATTAAAGCCTTGTAAAACTCCTGCTCATCAAAATCAGGCCATAAGGTTTCTGTGAAATACCATTCAGCATATGCTGCCTGCCATAATAGGAAATTACTAGCCCGTAGATCTCCGCCAGTGCGAATAACTAAGTCCGGGTCAGGACAACCTGCAGTAAATAAACAATTCTCAATGGTTTCTTCGTTAATCTGTTCAACAGATAACTTGCCCTCACTTACAGCTTGAGCAAGCTGCCGTGTAGTATTAACAATCTCATTTCGTCCGCCATAGTTAAAGGCCACATTCAGCTGTAATCGCTTATTCTCTTGCGTATAGGCT
>SKHL01000025.1 GCA_007116995.1 Limnochordia bacterium | reverse complement strand
TTAATCCTTGAGCATTATCCACAAGAGATTCTGCAGGCTTTTGGCATGGGCGAGATTGTATCGTTAGCTACCGTTTTGGGTTATTATACCTTCGTATTTGTCTTTGTTCAGCTATGTCTAGCAGTTCAGAGTGCTATTTATGGGTTTCATTTCTTGTCAGTTGAGGAACGTGAGCTCACGGCTGATTTTTTATTCAGTAAACCAGTGTCACGTCACAGGATTCTTGTGTCTAAATACTTAGCAGCATTTACAGCACTAATGATTACCACTGGGACGGTATGGCTGAGTACGTTTATTTCCATCTCCCTTTTCCGAGATGGAAATAGCTATGAAGTTACGAAGGTAATGGTCCTATTAGCCTCTGTTCCCCTGTTTCAACTCTTCTTTTTTAGCATGGGTATGGTGGTTACTGTTTTGACAAAGAGAATAGGTAGTGTGTTGAGCTATGCTATGGCTCTCTCCTTTGGGTTATATTGCCTCAATGCGCTACGAGGGATTGTTGGTGGCCGATTATTAGGATTAGCATCGCCGTTTTATCATTTTGAACCAGCCTATATTCTTGAACACGGTGGTTGGAGAATGGACGGAGTCGGGATTAGTATTGTCGTAATTTTAATCGCTACAGGGGCTAGCTATTGGCTGTACCTTAAACGAAACATTCATGCTTTGTAAAAGAGGTGTATCTGATGAACATCGTATTTCATGAATTTAGAGCGAATCTCAGGTCGCTAGTCATCTGGATGGGTTGCATGGTAGTGCTGGTATTCATGATGCTCACCGAGTTCTCTGCTTATTATAATAATCCAGAGATGACAGCAATTCTTGATTCCATACCTTCGGCTTTTTTGGACGCCTTTGGGATGCAGGGAGCGAATTTGACGACTGTTAGTGGATTTGTCAGTGTGATGGCACTGTACTTTCAGATTATGCTTGGCATCTTCGCTGTTCTACTAGGTCATAACATGATCGCTAAAGAAGAAGGGCAGAGAACTGGTGAGTTTCTAATGACCATGCCAATCACACGGATAAAAGCAGTCATCAGTAAGTTGATGGTTGCTGTGGTTAATTGTGTGCTCTTAGTGATCGCTACTAGCATAAGTGTGGTTATCGGCACTTGGTCCTATTCGCCAGATGCCCACTTCTATCGCTTCTTGACATTAGTGTTCGTAACGATCTTCTTGCTCCAACTGGTCTTTCTGTCAATGGGCTTTCTCTTCGCTGCTGTTATCAAACAGCCTAAACTATCGGGGGGCTTGGCCGTAGGATCAGTTATTGTCACCTATTTGCTCTCTGTGCTAGTAGCACTCAGTGATTCACTGGACTTTCTTAAGTATGTAACGCCCTTTAAGTACTTTGAGGCCAATCAATTATTGCGCGATATGAGTATTTCCAGCATCTATCTATTATTAACAGTTAGTATTATCGTTTTGGCCATAGCTATATCCTTTTTCGTATATACTAAGCGTGATCTCAAAATATGAGGGTGAGAGTGTTCTGCTTCGAGTGATGGAGCAAACGAAACCTACATGTGGTATAATATCTATGGAAATAGGTTATTGCTGATTATTAATAGGAACTAACGAGGTGTGGTAAATGAAGATGTCTAGATGCAGTCATTTTATGGAGATTGTCACCAACGAAATTCCTCTTATAGATGTGCGTGCCCCTATTGAATTTGAGAAAGGTGCTTTTAAGCATGCAGTGAATTTACCCATTATGGACGATGAAGAACGTGCTATGGTAGGGATACGCTATAAGGAGAAAGGAAGCGAAGAGGCAGTTAAGCTTGGGCATAAATTGGTGTCTGGGGATATTAGGGAAGAACGGATCCATGCTTGGGCGAATCATCTAGAAGAGTATCCAAGTAGTAGAATTTATTGCTTTAGAGGGGGCCTTCGGTCTCAGATTGCGCAGCAATGGATTGCTGATGTAACGGGAAGAGACGTCAGCAGACTTGAAGGTGGCTATAAGGCATTTCGTAATTACCTAATTACGAAACTCGATCCGTCACAGCAACAGAGCAAACCGGTTTTAGTTGGTGGCTTTACCGGATCAGGCAAGACCACTATATTGAACAAGCTCGTAAATGCTATTGATCTTGAGGGTATTGCTAACCATCGTGGTTCATCATTTGGGAAACAAATCACACCACAACCGACTCAGATCAACTTTGAAAATGACCTCGCCTATGCCTTAATTCAGCATAAAAGCAAGGGATATCAGTATATGATTCTTGAAGACGAAGGAAAGAACATAGGGAGATCATTTATACCCAAACCCCTAGTGCAATATTTTGGTAGTGGTGACTTTGTGCTGGTAACGGTGCCTATGGAAGAACGTGTTACGATTACCATGGCTGAATATGTCCATCAATCTCAGAGCATTTACATGGAAGTCTTTACAGAGGAGAAAGGCCTGATGGAATGGGCCAAGTATATCCGAACAAGCTTGAAGAAGATTAGCAAACGGCTGGGAGGAGAACGTTACCGATCTGTGCTGGATATGTTTGAACAGGCCTACCAGAAGCAGATAGATTCTGGTAGCTGTGTCCTGCATAGAAACTGGGTAGAGACGCTTCTTGGCAAGTATTATGATCCCATGTATCAGTATAAGATGGACAAGATTAGCGATCGGATAGTGTTTGAGGGATATCCCGCAGAGGTTTTAGCGTATCTGGAAAGCGAGTATTCCGAAAGCTAAGCAGCAGGCGATCTCTCTAACAGGAGGGGAACATCGGGCTTATCTACACAACTAATGGTCCACCTCCTGCAGCAAAGGGGGTAATTAAGGTTAAGAGTATTCTCCGCCAGCCTTGTGTATTATTACTTCTGTACATTCACGTATAATCACTTCATGACTACACCTGGCCCATCAATCGTTCCAACGACTTTTTAGCGTGACAAACCAGGTGAGCGCTGACGATGCTACTAGCAATAGGGCCGCTTGCAGGAAAAAGTGGACTCCATCCATCGCTTCGATGCCCATGGTATAACGGATACCTTTTGCTACATGGCTTAAGGGTAAAAAAGCGCTGACTCGCTGAAAATAGCTGGGAAGAAACTCCACTGGAAAGTAGATCCCAGAGAAGAACATCATAATTGTCATCAAAATAGTGGAAATCTGAATTGCGTTTTCTGCTGTCTTGGCAATAAGTGTAACTAAGGCTCCTAGCCCCATCATAGTTACTGTACCAACCAGAATATATGGTAGGAATAGGACCCAATTAATTGTGAGTGTGAGTCGAAATACGAAGATACCAGCAGCCAAAACCATAAAGGTACTCATGATACTTGCAACCATTCTCGTCGTCATCAGAGCAGCTAGAAAAGTTACTTTGCTCATCGAGGTAGCCATTAACCGTTTCAATACTTTCTTATCCTTATAGTGCATGAAGGACGAAGAGATAGCAAATAGACCAGAGGAGAGTACGCCTAAGGCTATTATTCCTGGGAAGAGATAGTCTAGTCCCCCTAGAGATTGATTTCCAACTTGACGGTTTTGCACTTGGATAAAGCGAACTAGACCTGTTCGTTGATATTCTAAGGCCGACCTAATCCCGCTTGCTACCTGGTGAAAATAGGAATTATCCTGCATACGAGTAGGGTTCGTATAGATCCTCAATGCAGATCCATCCCATATTAACCCTATGTCGGTTTTAAATCCACTTACCCACTCCTCTAGCGTTGCTTCTGATTCAACAATGTCCAAGCGAAGCCCTGTTGTACTGTCTAATACATGCCAAAGATCCTTGTCAGACGTGGTCTCAGGGGGTACAAATACGGCTACGCGGGTTATGCGTTCTTGTTGTCCTTCGTTTTGAAAGAGCGAACCAAAGATAAAAAGGAATACCAAAGGGAGGGCTAAGGTCAAAAACAGGTTTTGTCGGTCACGTAAAAAGCTTACTAATAAGGTTTTAGTCAGAATGAAATATCGTATAGCCATTTAGTTACCTCCTTTTGCATCCCATTTAAACCGGGAAAATCCCAAGGCTAAAGCTGTCACTAGCCACAGACTAGGAACTAACAGGTTTAGTAGAGCTGGTGTGGGTGAGGGAAAGACACCCAAACTATCTCGAAATCCATTAACCAGATAGGTCACAGGATTTCCTTGGACAAATAGTTGAATTGGCAAGGGCATATCCATGACCGGAAAATACAAACCTCCTAGAAACATAAGGGGATATAAAAGGGCATTAGCTAAAGTTAAGGCCGAGTTAGCTGTTTTGCTAACGGCTGCAATCAGCCAACCTAAGGATAGCAGAGTGGTTAAGGAAAACAACAGATAAAATAGAGGCAAAGGAGTGAACAAGGGAATGGACACACCGAAAACACTAACCCCAAACCCATAAACAAGTAGGACCTGAAGGATAGATAGAACCATAATGTGCATCAATAAACCTAGACCATATTGGGCCGGTTGCAGTGGTGCTGCAAAATAGCGGCGTAAAATACCTCGCTCGCGATACAACGCTAATCGTTCCACAACTAGCTCTAGCCCGCTACTTAAGAAAACCATTAAAAAAATGCCTGGCATAAGGTAATTAGCAAAATTAAAGGGAATAGATCGTCCACCATCTGTCTCCACCTGGTAATAATGGAGATCGACCATCTGCGCTGTGTCGATCAGACCAATCTCTGTGTTAATTTGGGAGTTTATTCCACTGACAATCTGACTAAGTATGTCTACACTGATGGCAGACATCTGGTTTCCTGATTGAGAGTAGATCACAACCTCGCCACCACCGTGGGATTGGACCTGGGGCGATAAGACCGACATGACTTCTTGATAAATAGATTCATTTAATGCATCTGGAATCACTAAGACCGCATGCCGATTACCTCGCTCTAACTGATGTAATTCAGAGGACAGGAAAGACTCTATGGTTTGGCCCTGGCTAATCTGATGTAACTGCAGCCAACTACGCTCTCCATGTGAGATTTCGACTAATAGATCTTCCATAATCTGTGATGGAACTGGTAGTTCATTGCCGCTAGCGAGTTCGGTCTCTTGGTTAACTAGACCTACCTGAAACACGACAGTATTTTCAGCTGTATTCATATTGCCAAAGACAAGTACTAAAATCGTCATCACTATTAAGGGAAACGCAAAATTCCAAAACAGTGAGTATCGATCTCTTTGTTCACAGCGGATAAACTGCCAGAAGATGCTAAACACAGATTTCACTAGTCTCTCAACCCCTTCCCAGTCAAGCTTAGGAACACATCCTCCAGGTTCGGTCGACGGATGGCGAAATTCTCTAAGTCCACACCATTTTGCTTTGCCCATTCAAGTATCTCGCTTAAGGCTGTTGGCAAATCCGAGGCATAGATAGCGATGTGATCATCACTACTAACAACTCGTTTTATCTCTTGACTCATACTCTTGATCTGCTCTTGCGTTAAGTGTCCACTGCTAAATTCCACCACATTCTCTTTGCCGATCTTATCCACTAAGGATTGGGGAGTTCCAGCGGAAATGATCTTTCCTCCATCCATGATATACACATAATCTGATAACCGCTCTGCTTCTTCCATATAGTGAGTCGTTAGAAATATCGTTTTCCCCGCTGCTTTAAGGGTTTCGATTAACTCCCAGATGTTCCGACGCGCCTGGGGATCGAGACCTGTTGTTGGTTCGTCAAGGAATACGATTTCCGGATCATTCACCAATGCTAGTCCTATCGCTAAGCGCTGACGCTGGCCGCCACTGAGGTTTTCGACCAAGGCATCACTCTTTTCTAGTAGCGCTACTATTTCTAAGATCTGACTAACGGGCAGTGACTTACGATAGAAAGAGGCAAACATCTGAATCATTTCTTTCACCTTAACTCGTTCTATGAAGTTCGTTTCTTGCAATAATACACCAATACGTTCTTTCTCTTTCCGGCCGATTTCCCGGCACTTCTGCCCAAAGAAATAAAGCTCACCACTATCGGCCTTTTTGAGACCTTCTAGAATTTCTACAGTTGTGGTTTTTCCAGCGCCGTTTGGTCCAAGTAAGGTAAATACCTGGCCTTGTTTAACATAGAATGAAACACCGTTTAGAGCTCTAACACTGCCATAGTGTTTTCTTAAATTAATTACCTCGACAGCTTTATGTAACTCAGTCACAGATGCTTGCTCACTCATAGATGCAACCTCCCTATTCAGAATGTCTATGGCAACTTATTATAAGTCGGTGTTCAAGAATATATACCGTTGAACTTGTAAAACTACCTTAGGTGGAAATAATCCTAGTGCGGCCAGGGTTTTAAAGCCATATGCTCTTATTTTCCAAACAATCGCTTTACTACACGTTGCAGTAGTGGTTTTCTTTTTGGCGGTTGACTCTGCGCAGTCTCTGTGGTCTGAATAGGTGGTGTCACTCTGGTCTCTTGAGAACGGATGTGCGTGGGCTTGTCCACTGCCTTAGTTGGCTTGGTTTGTTTGTTTGGATGCACAGGAGTG
>SKHL01000132.1 GCA_007116995.1 Limnochordia bacterium | reverse complement strand
TTGATACAATAACGAAGACCGCCCATATCCAAAGGACCATCCTCAAAGACATGACCTAGATGAGAATTACCAACACGGCTACGGACCTCTACCCGAACCATCCCCCACCTATAATCCTCTCTATAGCGAACTACCTCAGGTGCTAGGGGTTTACTAAAACTTGGCCAACCTGTTGATGAGATAAACATATCTCTAGAGCTAAACAAAGGCTCTCCGGTGACTATATCAACATACAAACCTTTGGCCTCGTTATCCCAATATAGGTTTTGGAATGCTGGTTCTGTTGCATTGCGCTGAGTTACATTATACTGGAGTGGTGTTAGCATTATACGAAGTACATGGTCATCGGGCTTAGTATACAGGTAGGGATTAATGTACATGTCTGAATCATGCTGCAGAAATGAGAAGTCTATATGGCAATAGCCACCAGGATTCTTCTCGAGATACCTTTGGTGATAATCTTCAGCTAGATAGTATCTAGATAAGGGAAGCACTTCAGTTACGATGGTCTTATCATATTTCTTCTGCTCTAACGCAATCCTACTTTCGATTATCTCACGATCAGAGTCATTTGAGTAATAAATACCTGTTCGGTATTGGGTACCCACATCATTTCCTTGTCGATTTACAACAGTGGGATCTATGATCAGAAATAGATGATCTAGAAGCATCTCCAATTGTACCCGTTCGGGATCATAGCGTAAATGCACTGTTTCTACATGATTTGTAGTTCCGCTCATCACCTGCTTATAAGTGGGGTTGCTAGTTGTTCCATTGGCATACCCTACGGTCACCTCTGCAACACCAGATACCCGTGCAAAATAAGCCTCAACACCCCAGAAACACCCTCCTGCGAACCAAATATCGTTAAGAGTGACACCCTCATAGTGAATGTGATCATTTGGATTCGCTGGGAGCACCCTAAGCACCTGAGCTAATGAGTCATTACGTGGTGATGGAGTGGTTAGACTGATAATACCAGCCAGTACTAGAAAACTTCCCACCATTAAGATCCACTTCATTGAGTTATTCATTTTACTCCTCCTTTCTGTATAGTACTCGAAGTCCTTCCTTACGCGTCTAAGTATCGGATTTACTACAAACCTAGCAGTTTTTAATACTTATTTATTACTATTATCATTTATATACTCTAGTATACTACTACTGCTGCTATATATCTAGACATATTTTCAAAAAAAATAAGAAGGACATATAGTCCCTCTCGTTCTGTAGTCATCTAACGAAGACTAAGACACTCTATGGATCATATGTCCTTCCATCCTATTCGTCGTGATTATTCTCATCTGATATGGATGCATGAACAAAAAAACTGCACTCTAGACGTTTCCGCTCCATCTGACAGGCTAATGAATAGGGGATCCGCAAGTCATTATTAAAGGCCAAATTGTTGGCATGACAGCCACCACTACAGTAGTATTTCGCCCAGCATTGTGTGCATTCTGCTTTGTTTAGTACGTGGGCATCCTGTAATTTATGCTTTAAGCTAGTATTAGTAAGGCCTTGGAACACGTCACCTACCTTGAACTTTAGGTCACCGATAAACTGGTGACATGGGTAGAGATCGCCTTGGGGAGTAACAGCAAGATACTCGTATCCCGCTCCACACCCAGATAGACGTTTGTAAAGACAAGGTCCTTTCTTTAATTCTACGTTGAAATGGAAGAAACTAAATGCATGCCTGTGATTCAAGTGGGCAAGAAACGCATCGGCTAGTGCATCATATTCCATTAATATCCTGGGCAAATCCTCCTCCGTGAGAGCATAAGGTTGATTAGCATCAGCAACTACTGGTTCCATAGATATCTGATCAAATCCCAGATCAGCAAGATGGGTCACATCATTGGTAAAGTCTAGATTTTCATGAGTAAATGTACCTCGCACATAGTAACTTTTTCCTTGTCGTGCCTGAACAAACTGCTGATACTTAGGAACAATGCTATGATAAACAGATTTCTTTCCGCTTGGTGTATATCGTACTCTATCGTTAACGTCAGGCCGTCCATCAATACTTAATACCACATTATCCATATACTTATTACAAAACTCTTGTACATCATCGGTGAATGCCAGCCCATTTGTGGTAATTGTAAAGCGAAACTCTTTATTGTGAATCTTAGCCTGATCTAGTCCATAGAACACCGTCTCTTTCACCACAGAAAAATTCAGCAATGGTTCGCCACCAAAAAAATCAATCTCTAGTAATCTGCGGCTACCGGAATTTGCAATGAGAAAATCTACAGCCTGGCTGGCTATGGCTATATCCATCAGCTCTCGATGACCTCCAAAGTCGCCAGTTTCTGCGAAGCAATAAGTACAACGCAAGTTACAGTCGTGAGCCACATTGAGGCACAGTGCTTTTACGACTGAGTCGGGTCGTGGTGGTGCACTCGTTATGTCCGGGCTAAATAATACGCCCTCATCGATCAAATTTTGGATTTCCCCAATGGCTTCATGAAGGACATCTCTTGAGTAATTCTTCGTTACACTATGTGAGAATCTATCTAAACTAGGAGTGGTACCAGCTTTAATCTCCTGTATTAATACGTATGCCAAACTATCTACTTTGTGCACCGCACCAGAGTTCCCATCAACAACAAAGTACTGGTTATTTTGGCTGTAGCAGTGAACACAAGCCCGCTCTAACAAATTCGTTACCTCCAAGTATTTATTAAGAAAAACAGCAATCTTCTACTCGAGCAGAAGATTGCCTTCTTTTATTTCTCACAAGCTTGGTTGCCAACCGTACAAGATGTCTTGCACGCTGATTGACAAGAAGACTGGCATTCGCCACATCCACCAGTGATTAACGTTTTCGGCAACACGAATCCTGTCAGTGTCTTTACATGCTTCTTTTGTGTTTTCATAGTAACTCCCCTCCCACTACGTTCCATAACTATCACACAAAGAATTATACCATATTTACCTAGTTTTGGTAAAGAGCCAACAATATCATGATCGTAGTGTACACTATTAGTTTGAAATCGAGTCCATGCAGAGATTTTCCAAGTTACATGGAACGGGTCGCGATTAAGTTTACACCTGTCCCTAGAATGTCACGAACAATGATATCGCCCATTTTGATAGGGCTAGTAACGTTAATATTGGCCGTTTCCTGCATAACCTGGTGCAATAATTCTTTGGGTATTGGTTCATAAGTACGCACTGGAAGCATAGAATGGATAGCTCCTTCAATGTGTACTGTGGTTGTCAATGTCCGCCTAGGTGCTATATGTTCTGTAGTCGCATAACTCTTCCCGCGAGGACAACGATTATGCATAATTTTTTCAATTTCATTAGTCGCTGAAATGGTAAGCTCTACTTCACAGCTTAAAGGACAAACTGTGCAGATGACAGTCTTAATCATGATGGACCATCTCCTTAACTACATGAATATCTAGGTAATCAGATTGATGCCTTGCTAACAGTTCGGGAGTAAGGTTTATTTTAATCATTTCACTTGGCCTAATAAATGTATGTTTCATTCGTTTTAACTCTCCTACATTAATGGACACATCTTGATCGGGTTTTCTCACTCGCAGATAGAGTGTGGTCTTCTTGTCTGGGCAAATTCGCTGTGGTACCACGTAGCGAATATTGTTACCAGGTTTTATGATAATCTGCGTAGACCCCCATGTTGCGCAACATTCATTGGCAACACCGTCGAATGGAATAGAATCAGAGGTTGGGCAACATGGGCCCGGTTTACCAGTTGAAGCTATTATCCGAGTAGATGAATATTGTTTCTCACTAGCCCATGCTGCTGCTGCACAACCTGCTGTCTCTGCTTCTTGAGAAACAAAGTCCACCAAATCGTGAACATGAAGTACGTTTCCACAGGCAAATATCCCTGGAATACTGGTCATTAGGTTAGAATCTACTGCTGGCCCATTAGTCACAGGATCTAACTGAATACCAACTTGGGATGACAACTCATTCTCTGGAATCAATCCGACTGACAAAAGAAGAGTATCACAAGATATATCCCGCTCCGTACCAGCAATCGGATTCCAATCCTGATCTACTTGCGCTATGGTCACTCCTTCAATTCTTTCCTTCCCATGAATACAAGTGATCGTCGATTGCAGAATTAGGGGAATACCATAGTCATCTAAGCATTGAACCACATTACGTGTGAGACCAGCTGCATAGGGTAGTATTTCCACCACTGCCTTAACTTCGGCGCCTTCTAGCGTAAATCGTCTGGCCATAATCAGGCCAATATCCCCTGATCCGAGAATAACAGCTCGTTTTCCAGGGATGTAGCCATCAATGTTTACAAATCGTTGAGCCGCTCCAGCGGTAAATACACCAGCCGGTCTAGTACCAGGAATACGCAAAGCGCCTCGTGTTCGTTCCCGACATCCCATAGCCAGGATGATCGCCTTGGCATCAATCTGCATCATCCCTTGAGTTTGGTTAATGGCATAAATCTGTTTCTGATTAGTGATTTCTAGAACCATGGTTTCTAGCATCACTTCAATATCTGTTCTGCACACCATATCAATAAATCGTTGGGCATATTCCGGTCCTGTTAGCTCCTGCTTAAAACGATGTAATCCGAACCCATGATGAATACACTGCTGTAAGATTCCACCTAATTCCAGGTTCCGTTCAATAATAAGAACACGAGTGGCTCCTTGCTCCTTAGCCGCTAGAGCTGCAGCTAGTCCAGCAGGTCCTCCTCCAATAACGGCTACATCAAAGGTTAACTGTTTCATGACCCTTGGCCTCCTTCTTAAGAAGATCCTTGGCTGCAAAGCCAATCTGTTGAGAATTTTTATGGTTTTTTCTAACCTGTTCCACAGGTATCTTCAGTTCCTGAGCTATGACTCCTATTACGTTAGGTTGACAAAAGCCTCCTTGGCACCGGCCACAACCCGATCGAGTTCGAAATTTCACTCCATCAACAGTGCGAGCACCTCGCTCAATCGCATCTATAATTTCTGCTTCGGTAATGGATTCGCAGCGACCGACAATTCGACCGTGTCGCGGGTCCTCACTAATTTGCCTCGCTTGTTCTTCTCTGGATAGTTTATGAAACTGGACCACTGGTCTTCGATGGGGACTAAACACAGCCTTTTCACAAAGTTCCAATCCCGCTAGACGTAGGAGATTCATAACCTCGATGGCAATAGCTGGTGCTGCAGTTAATCCTGGCGACTCAATCCCTGCTAAATGAATCATACCAGGTGTCGTCGGTGAAATTTCTATAATAAAATCATCACGATTAGACGCTGCACGAATTCCAGCGAACTGGCAAATTATTTGTTTCGGATCTATTTTTGGTACCATTCGAGTAGCACCAGCTAGGATTCGGGTCAGTCCATCTTGACTAGTCTGAAAATCCTCTAGATTAAGGCTGTCATCACCCGTGGGGCCAATCATTAAGTTTCCTTCACAGGTAGGTATTACTAGAATACCTTTACTGACAGGTGTCGGTACTGGAAAGATGGTATGACTAACTAAAGCACCCCATGGCTTATCTAGTAGGTACTCTTCACCTTTTCGGCCTCGGATTGAGAAATACTCATCTCCGATCATTCGTGCAATTTGATCACTGTAGACACCCGCTGCATTAATTACTTTCTGAGCATATATCTTCGTATTCGGTGTATAAATAATAAATCCATCTCTAGTTACCTCAATATCCTGAACCGCGCTATCAGTAAGTAATTGGCCTCCATTATCTATGGCATTCTCCATTAAAGCGGTTGCTAACTCAAAGGGAGTAACTATCCCCCCATTAGGTGCGACTAAAGCAGCTACTACATCCTTTGAAAGATTTGGTTCTAATTCAAGGGCCTCCTGTGCAGATACTATGCGTAGGTTTTCAACACCATTTTCTATCCCCTGCTGGTAGTACTTGGATAAAATCTCTTTCTCTTCGGTTGAAAGTGCTACCATCATTACGCCATTTTGTGCATAGCTTACCTCTAATTCCTCACACAGATTTGGATAAAGTTTATTTCCAGCAAGACAGAATTTAGCCTTCACACTGTCAGGTTTATCATGAAAGCCTGCATGAATAATACCACTATTCGCCTTAGTTGCTCCCCATCCTACTTCTGCGTTTCTCTCGATCACAAAGAAATCTACTTGATAGCGACTTAACTCCCTAGCTATTGCTGTCCCGATTATTCCTCCACCAATAATGGCCACTTGTGTTTTAATCTGTTCCATCAGTTGATCCCTCCCATTAATCATCATCAACTACAATACTCCCGGGTAGTACTGGATTCACTAGCTGAATAATACAAAAAGCCCTATCTCGCAGGGCATAATTAATAAACCCCACCAGATAGGACTTTCTCTCGTCTCCTGCCCTATACGCGTGTGCATGTAACACTAATTTATGTTTATCCATATACTACCACAGATTCTTAGCAGTTGCAAGTCGAGATATTGGTAATACTAAAGTTAACATCAAACCTAAGGTGAATAAATTATAAACAAACGAAGAAATATCTTAGCTAATAATGTTGAACCATTGCGTCTTATTAAGTAAATTAC
>SKHL01000164.1 GCA_007116995.1 Limnochordia bacterium | reverse complement strand
GCAGGGCTTATCTGGTACGCTCCTTTTTTTGTCTATCCCCTGCTAGCTTTTCCCGTAGCTATTGGTCTGCTCCTTTTTCGGGTAGAATCAAAACTTGGTAGACATAAACAGACAATGGCCCAGTACTTCCGTGCACTAGTTACTGTATTCGCACGTAATAAACGCTCCCTAGCAGCAGCGTTTGGGAGCACTTTCATCGCAGTTTTCATCTGGTTTGGTAATCTATTTTTCTTAGCAGATACTTTAGCAACTCGCTTTCAAATTCATGGTTTCCATCGCGGATTGCTTCTGTCCTTGCCAATCCTAACTGTGGCCATTACCGCGATAATCACAGGAAAATATCTACAGAACATAAACTTGACCCACCTTACGACTCTAGGACTACTGATTATTGGTGCACCACTACTGATT
The DNA here is from genome assembly GCA_007116995.1 of Limnochordia bacterium. Lineage (GTDB taxonomy): Bacteria > Bacillota > Limnochordia > Darwinibacteriales > DTU012 > CSBR16-202. The sequence continues at coordinate 6,225 of SKHL01000164.1, read as the reverse complement.
AGTTTAATCCTGCCTGATAGTTTCCTGATTTACGGCATGGTTGCTTTAGTTGGAGTGGGTTTCGGACTAACCTTACCCTCGCTAAACACGCTGATTATCGGTTGTGTCGAACAAGAAGAACGTGGCGTAATCGCCGCCTTCTATGGATCTGTGCGCGCAATGGGTTCCGCACTTGGACCACTAACCTTTGGTTGGATAATGAGCTATGGTGATTTAGTTACATTGATATCGGCTGGTTCCCTAGGAGTTATTGGCTCCCTATTAGCCTTTGTCTTTATTAAGCAAAGTGATTAACCTAGTACGGGTCAGAACAAGCCTTAGCCACAATAGTAGGCTTCCCCACGTGAGTAGCTAACACCCGAGCGATGGGGCGCGCGATTAGTCCACCAATAATCAGCCCAAACAAAGCCCCTAGACCTGCTGTAGGATCGGATCCTGACAGATATAGCGTAATAAGATATCCTACCACTAGCCCAGAAAAGGGAATACCATAGAGTATAGCTACTACCTGTAATAGCGCTTTAGGTGTACTTTCTATAATAACTGAGTCACCTTCTTTGACTGGTATTGTGGTTGCAACCTCTAGTAGCTGATCTTTTTCCTCCTCGTTACCAGAAAACTTAATACATCCGGTACAATTACCACAAGATGACCCTGGATCCGCTAACTTAACCAGGATAGACACTCCTGGATTACCTATCACATCTGCGCGTTGGCGCATATATATCACCGCCTCTTATCAAGTAGTATAGCATCTAAACAACGAAACATAAATATAAAAGAGATGATAAGTCGCCTATAGCAGGGAAAACTGAAGATTGAGTGAGATAATTATACTAATATGAACGATTTACCTATTGCCAATAGACAACCTATCAGGTATAATTAGGGCTGTTGGAACCGTGGTGTAGTTGGCTAACACGCCGGCCTGTCACGCCGGAGATCGCGGGTTCGAGTCCCGTCGGTTCCGCCATCAAACTTAAGCTTTCTAATATTAAAAGAAGCGGCATGGGCACCGCTTTTTTTTATTCCCGATAATAAAGATGCTCGAGCCAACTTCATCACACTTTCTCTTTCCATAGCTTAAGTTGATGCACGATGCATAGGTCGTAGTCTTCTTGGTTTCCCCCGATCCAAATAATAGATCCCTTCTTGCCGAGCATGAATACCAGCAGCTGGGATAGGAATCTCATCGTCCATAACAGCCGTGGGCATACTAGGTTTGGTCGAGACTGGTAAGTTGCTCAACAAAGATATCTAGATCGCACATGCTTTGCTCACCAGCCCAATGATTACAAGACTCACAGCTACGCTGGCTATTTTCTTGGCTACAATCATACTCACTACATGTCTGCCCCACAGCCATTAGTTGATCCTTATTTGGCATGGTTATCCTCCTTTTTTACAAATCTAGAAGTAGTTTAACCATACCAAGCATGGAATACACAAAAATCTACTGATCTCTCTCAGCAACTAAAGCAGCCTGATTAAATGCGACTATAATGGCGTTGCTTGTCCCTGTAGCTCCAGTCGCTACATCCACCTCACTACTTTGCGCTTGCAGAATCGCTGGAATAACCTGGCTAAAGGCAATGTCAGAGATCCCTGGAGTTTCATTGTGCCGTACTACGTTAATGTCATTGATTCGACCACCTGCGACAGTGATTGCTATCTCTATCTCGCCCATATATCCTTGCGCTAGACCTTGGTAGACGCCATCCTTAAATCTCTCCTCCCCTGAGTTCATGGACCAGAAGATGCCCGTAGCTAAGGATAAACAGAACACTAGTACCAAGCTGACTTTCGTTCGGACTGAATGCTTTACCATATACGTAACCCCCTTCAGAGGATATCAATTCGGCATTACCTGACAGATTCTTGCTTAGCACAAATCGTTGATGTTACCGTTTTTGAAAATCTCAAAGACCTGAGCTGCATCTTTGTCACCGCGTCCAGAGATATTAATTACGATTAAAAAAACCTCGTTCTTTTGCTATTGAATTACCACTCATCTCTTCTAATGCTCCTCACTCTTAATATAAGTTAAAAATCTTCAGCTGCGTTTTTCGCCCATAAATCAACAAAGTCCTTCAGTTGATTAAAGGATGGACTATGCGTATTGCGTACATAATATCCTGATGTAGCTGCACCTAATTGTAACGCCCTTTGGAGGGGAAGTTCCAGTAATAAACCTAAACAGAAACCAGAGTTCATATTATCTCCCGCTCCTGTAGTTAACTGAGGATTCGATGTGTACGGACCTTCCGTATAAGCATATTCTCCCTGGCAATAGGCGGCAGCCTCTGAAGTGGGGTGCACCATGAGACAGTACAGATCTAGTGCTTCTCCTATCGCTTTGGTTATCTCTTCAAGCCCGACTTGATCTGGACTAGCACTAAGCGTAAGCCCTAATACAGTGGCTACTTCAGACGCTTCTTTCCGATTCAAGCCCAAAACGGCTCGATAATGCTGACCAAATGACTGGATCATATTTAACGCTTCCAGGATATCCTCATTCTTTCGCTTCTCTGGATCCGCTAAATCAACGAAGAATAAGGGTTTTTTCCCTTGGGTACTCTTAGGCAGTCTAGCGAGTAAGTTCGCCCAAATCTCATTCATATACGGTGTCATTGTCCAATTCACAGTAGCAATAAGGTTAGCTTCCGTAAACATCCTTACTAATGCATCTTCGCCCACTAGTTTAACTAAATTTATCCAGTTCACATCATTGAGCGATTGTATCTTCCCAATCATAACTTTTCCATCAGTAAATTCTAACGCATCGGTATGACCAGGATCCGCAATGGAGTACACAGTCTCACAGCGATCAACCAACTCCTTAAAGACCTGATGAACCTCGGGAAGCCCTAAAGCACCCAGATAAGACACATTAGCCCCCGCTGATACCAAAGCATTACCCATAATCGGCCCATTTCCGCCTAACTTAACAGCTTTTGAAACTAACTCAATATTCGTACTGAGGCCAGCCGCCTTTAGGATTCGATTCCCCAAATCACTGATGTTAGCCATCCTCTGATATCTGTCTAAGGAATCTCGCTTATCTACTACATCAATAATTTCATCAACAAAGCCATCAAATCCGATTACAACCTGAAATTCATTCATTCTCTCAGTGTTTCCCAATAATCCAGCCAGATCTAACAATTCTTTGCTTAAATTAGAGTCCATTCTGGTTCCTCCTTAACAATCTTCCCCGCTTTGCATTTCTATAATTAGAAATACTTCCCTGCTATTTAATAACATTTTTCGCCTTTTGCAGGAATAGAAGAAGGATAATCGAAAGTTCTTTATATAATGATAAAAGGAGTGATTATTTTAGTGAAAAATAGAATGTGTTTTCCCTTGTTGGTGACACTAATCTTATTGTTTTCGCTTTTCCCAGCCTCCCTCACATCGACCGCTAGCTTACCATTAGAAGGCCATTTAGCTCCAGACTTTACTGTCCCCTTACTACATGGCGACTTTCTTTCTTTGCAGGACTTTAAGGGTACGCCTGTGATAATTAACTTCTGGGCTACCTGGTGTCCTCCATGCCGCGTGGAAATGCCTATTCTGCAGGATTTCTATGACAAACAGGATGTAATTCGTCTCATTGCAATATCTTCAGGCGAATCACTAAATACCGTGGCCAGCTTTATCAAAACAAATGGCTATACATTTCCCATTGGACTAGATAGCAGCACCCGGGTCTCTAGAGATTACCTGATCCGATTTCTGCCCACTACCTTCCTGCTAGATGCGGAGGGTATCATTCGCCAAAAGCACATTGGTATCCTTACCGAGGAGATAGTAGAAGGTTGGTTACAAGAGTATGCACCTAGCGCTAATTAGCAGTTAATCTACCAGAATTATCACAGCGAATCGGGCCAAGAAGTCATAAGCAGCCAGTGCCGCTAACACTCTTTGGGCCGATTCACTGCTAATAGCTACGTTGGTTTGCGCTGGATCACGAACCTCAACGCCCTCGATTATTAGTGGTATTGCTAACGGATAGGATTCATCTACTTGGATGCGGGTAAGTAACTGGGGTGTTAACTCCCGACCATACCCTACCAATCCAACGTTTTGCACATAGTCTAGAGATGCAGTGACACCACCATAGATTAACTGCCCTGTCTCCGACAGAATTCGTGGGCTCATCCCGCGCTTCAACCCTAGACCTCTTGCATCCACTACCAGGCCCGTGTATACCTGCCCATACTGCTCAAACTTCCTCTCCCAGAACTCACGGACACCATCTGGACTCTTATCTAATTTTACCACAGTCAATCCATCCCACCGATAGGCACCCACCCGATCCGTGCCAATAATAAACTGGGCCTCTTTCACATCCTTAGGAGTGGCAAACTCTACTCCTAAGGGATACCAATCCTCCACAGAGCCAATCCCACGATACACCTGAGTTAAACCAACTTGACTTCCCCGAGAATTGACGAGTCTTACTGTTAAGGAGAGTACTGCATTCGGTTCATCTCCTTGTACCCAAAAATGGATGGCATAGTCAGCCTCGCGCTCAACAGTTATGGACTGCTGGTATGTATCTTGCGGAGAGATTAGCAAGGGGCTACCCTGTGTTGAAGCTTCAACTATCGGGTTGGTGTTCGCTGTCAAAAGAAAAGCTAAGACAATAAGATTTAAAACTAGTATCTTACGCATTATGTCAGCCCCCATATAAGAATATAGGTATAATTTCGCTATTCACCTAGGACATTCCTTTCCAATCAATCGTTTGAATTGAGATGGGAATACTAACCCCTTTTGCTATTAGTTGCCATTATTGACAGTTAATGTTCTATATGGTAGCTTAAAGAAGACCCCAATGTCATTGGACCACACCCTCAAGCCCATGGAAATCTAAAGATCAGAAAGGAGATCTCCTAACCATGAAATTGCCTATATATCGAATCGCACTAGTGATACTCTTAATGCTAACAATTACGGGTTGTAGCCTCCTGTCAGGTCAAGGAACTGGTATTTTCTTGCCCTCACCCGGAGGAACAGAAGAACAAGTCGATGAAGATCTGAAGAGATCACGTCAACCTAAAATTCCACTCACTGATGGTTTCGACTTCCCAGTGGGAAATCGAAACGGAGCTGGGTGGGCTGTTACTGGATATGATTTTATGCAATGGAGCAATTATAGTAATTCATGGCACCCAGGTGAAGACTGGAACATCCCTGGCGTTGGTAATGGCGATTGGGGAGAACTCGTATATACCATTGCCAATGGAGTAGTTATTTTTTCCGGATGGAACACAGCACTAGGTAATATTATCCTAATTGAGCATCATTTACCGAACGGAGACAAAGTTTGGTCTCAGTATGCACACCTAGATCGTCGTATGGTTTACAAAGGTGACACTGTCAGTAGGCGTCAGCAAATCGGAACAGTAGGTCGGGGTCCCGAAAATCGTTTTGCTGCCCACCTTCACTTTGAAATCCGCAGCCAACCAATTCCTGCTAATGCATGGCCAAGAACGGCTGGGCACCCTTGGGTGAGGTCTCGGGTATTAGAGTACTGGATTCATCCATCGAATTTCATTCATAGCAATCGCCCTTAGACCACACCAGGAAAACTACAGAATACACGATATAAACTATTTTTCTAAAAAAGGCGGAAGTCCGCCTTTTTTGTTGTATGTTAACGTATAATATAAGAGTACACCCCTAGCCTCATATGTTCGGACAACATATATCAACCCTATGAATGATCAATAGGCCAGGTTAGCGGTAGAAGAGAATGTAGGAGGAATAAAACTAAATGGACTTAGCGAAAACCAATCTGCAGATCATTAAGGATTACCCCATGTCTCGGGTAACAGCCTTGGGGGTAGGAGGATCAGCGGATTACTTCTTACCTGTAAAAACAAAAGAACAGATTCAAGCTGGATTACGACTGGCTAGGGATCATCATGTTCCTGTCACACTCATTGGATATGGCACCAATCTACTCGTAACTGACAAGGGAATCCGGGGTTTAGTTATTCAGGTAGCCGATTCCTATGCACAAGCCCATGTTGCGGGAAAAATAATTATCGCATCTGCAGGATGTCTATTTAGTTCGGTTAGCAAACTCGCTGCGTATCACTGTTTATCAGGATTAGAGTTCGCTGTAGGTATTCCCGGCAGTTTAGGCGGTGCTGTTTTTATGAACGCAGGAGCCTATGATGGAGAAATAGGTCCCCTTATTAAAAAGGTAGTTTG